>CAYFGG010000051.1:0-5521 GCA_964342795.1 uncultured archaeon
GTTTCAGGCAGCATATCATATGCCTCTACAGCTCCCTTTCCAATTAATTCTCTTCCATTTCTATAAACATTAAGATTTGTGGATCCACCTAAACATTGTGTAGTTATAGCTACGGGAACATCTTTGGCAGTATCTCCAATTGCCTCCAGTAGATTGGACTTAATGTGTCCTAATCCAGTTCCAGCAACCACAACTCCTTTTTTTGAAGAAGTCATGTTTTCCCAATCTTCGACTTTTAGCGCCGGGTGTGCCCACACCAATGCAATGTTATTCTCAAAACCAGCCTCTAGCTTTGTTTCATCCGTAATGGCCCTATATTTGCTATTCATTTCCACATTTTCACTTACAATACCTAATGGCCCTTCATTTGGTGAGACAAATGCATCTCTTTTTGAGGAGTGTGCTTTTCTGACTCTCGTACCTCTCCATATAGCTACATTTTCATCATCCGTTGTCTCATGCATTGCGATTGCTACTTCTCCCAAATCAGTCATAGCAACTTTCGCAGCTCCTACTAAATTTAGATGAGCGTCACTAGATGGTCTATCGGGACTTCTTTGTGCTCCTGTAAAAACAATTGGATTGGATATTTCAGGTAGTTGGAACGATAAAGCCGCAGCAGAATAGGCCATTGTGTCTGTACCATGCCCAACAACAATTCCATGGCCTTTTTTGTCGTGAATTTCTTTTGATTTTTTTGCCATTCCTTCCCAATGTTCAGGCTCCATATCTTCAGAAGCCAAGGAAAATAGGGGTTCAGCCTCGACATTCGCAATTTCGTCCAGTGCATTAACTGAGTTTACTAGTTGTTCAGCAGTTATAGCTGGACTAACCGCTCCAGTCTTGTAGTCAACAAAAGAGGCGATCGTCCCTCCAGTTCCCAGGATTGAAATATTTGGCAATTCACTTTTCACTTTTTTATTTGGAATTTTGCCTTTTTCTTTCTTGGCCTTAGATAATATCTTTAACTCCGCATTTTCTACAGAAACTCCAATATTATAACCATTATCAAGTTTGAGGACTATTATTTCATCACCGGAGAAATTATGTTTTGGCAGTAGAATTCCCTCATAAGTTATTGAGTCGCTGACTACTACAACACGGTCGTAAACTCCGGCCCCATTGTCGCTAATGAACTTTTCCGCCACCGTCGGCATGTTCCTTCAATCAAGCTAGGTTTATTACTATCATCCCTATATGTGTGGATGTGGGTTTACTGGATAGATTCCAGAATTTGAAAGACTCCGTTGGACAGTGGGCAGATTCCGCTGGCGGCGGCAATCTAGACGGCCGTATAGAGAAAAATCTTGCAGAAATGGAAAGTGGTTCTGAAATCGAAAGAACTGCTGCCGTGAAAGCCTTAGTTATCCAAGCACAGACAGATGACAAATGGTCTGAGCCGATAATAAATTCTTTCATAAGAGTATTACCAAAGCAATTAGCCTCTCCCCAAGAGGCAATTATAGATGGACTTTTAGAGCTCAGGAAAATAAAACCATCAAGAGAGCAAGACATATTTGAAGCAATTCAGGAAACCTTAGACAGTCCTCATCCAGCTGTTAGGAGCAAAGTAGTAGATATCTGGACACGTTTTTCTTTGAAATCCGATTCTAAGACAAGTGATACAATAGCCGTACTTTTTGAAATGCTAAGTGATGACGATAAAGATGTTAGATATCAGACACAAGAATCACTGTCTGAGATATTGCATACGGTTCCTAAAGTAGCGTTACCTGAACTCAAAAAAGCGATTGCAGATAATGACTGGCGTGTAGTTTACCATTCAATTGTTCTTTTGACTGAGTTTGCTAAAAAATATCCCGAACCATCAGTGGTACTTGCCCCCGAAGTTATCGCCGCATTCAATTCAGGTGAACGTTTGAAGGAGAGGGCTGCAGATTGTATAGGTATGATTGGTCTTGCAAATCCTGATGCAGTAAAAACTGCGGTTCCAGGATTGATAAAGGGTCTTGAAAGCAAGTCATCTGAGTTGAGAAAAGCTTCGGCAACAGCTATAGGGCGAATAGGTAGCAAAAATGCAATGATAGTATACCATGCAGTTCCTAGATTAGCTAAGGCTCTCAAGAATGATGATTGGTACATCCATGTTGAAGTTGTAAAGGCATTAGGTTACATAGGTTCTAACAAACCAGTATTAGTGAAGCCACACCTAGCCCTTATCAAAAACCGCACAACGACGGGTGCGGACCAAAACATCTGTAAGGCCGCAGAATGGGCCCTTAAGAAAGCTGGCGGAGTTTAATGCCAGGCCAGGGCCGTCGTGGCAAAAGTGACGCTTTTCAAAGAAAAGCAAGAAGAGAAGGTTACAGAGCAAGATCAGCATACAAATTGAAAGACATTCAGAAAAGAAGTAAGGTCTTCAAACAAGGCTCAACAGTTTTAGATTTAGGTGCAGCACCAGGGGGCTGGTCACAGGTCGCCCTAGAGTATATTGGAGAAGAAGGAAAATTGGTTGGTATTGACTTACAGCACATATTGCCCCTTAAAGGTGCACAGTTTATTCAAGGAGATTTAAGGGAAGCGGAAATTAGAGATAAATTAGCCAAACTCGCACCTAAAGCAGACGTAGTAATCTCAGATATGAGCCCTAATCTTTCTGGAAACTACTCAGTAGATCAAGCGCGCTCTGTAGAGTTGTCTTCTCTTGCTCTTGAAATTGCATCTGAGAGGAAGGCAAGTTCGTTTGTTTGTAAGGTCTTTGAAGGTTCAGATTTTCAAGAATTCAGAGCTTCAGTAATCAGTGAGTTCGGTTCTGTTCGTACTTTGTCCCCCGAAGCTTCTCGTAAGCAGTCGAGTGAAGTTTATTTGATAGCTAAAAGGAAAAAATAGATGAAACTGGCGGTTTTGTTCTCAGGAGGAAAGGATTCCTATCTTGCTCTACAATATGCTTCCATCGAACATGATATCTCTTGCCTTCTTACTTTAGATTCAGAGAAAGAAGATAGCTGGATGTTCCATACACCTGCAATAGAATGGACAAAACTTCAGGCAAAAGCAATGGGTTTTGATCACTTAATATCAAAAACTAGTGGCGTGAAGGAAAGGGAACTTGCCGATTTACACTCAATCATTAAGTTAGCAATAGAAAAGCATTCAATTAAGGGAGTAGTAACTGGAGCCTTAGCTTCAGTTTATCAGTCTACACGAATTCAAAGAATATGTAACGATTTAGGTTTATGGTGTTTTAATCCTCTTTGGCAAATGCCTCAGAGAGATTTACTTCAGGAGTTGCTTTCTAACAATATCGTTTCGATTATAACAGGAGTTGCGGCTGAACCATTCGATGAGACTTGGATTGGAAGAACGATAAGCCCTGACTGCATTTCAGAATTACTAGCCCTTGAATCTGAACACCGTATTAATCCTGCGGGAGAGGGCGGAGAACTAGAATCCTTTGTTACAAGTGCTCCTTTGTTCCAAAAATCCGTTACAATCTCAGAATACAAGACGCACTATTCAAATTTCTCAGGATATTTGGAGATAATGGAGGCATCCTTAGAATGAATTTTCTAATCATATCCACTTGTACTGAGAAACTAAGTGAAAGGGAATTCGTTTCCCCCATCGCAAATATAGTTAGTCCTGACAAATGTCAGATATTACATTACAAACAGTGCAACAAAGATATTATTTCTGAATTTGATAAAATATTGATTTGCGGGACTTCGCTTCAGGATAATAACTACCAAAAAGATCTAAAAATGTTCAGGAGTTTTCTGTTGGAGTGCGAAAAACCAATTTTGGGAATCTGTTCCGGGATGCAGATAACTGCTATGATATTTGGTGACAAGATAACTGAAAACACTGAGATTGGAATGGTAGATGTAAGAACTTTAGAACCTAACAATCTTTGCGCAGGCGAGTTTCAAGCATACACTCTCCATAATTATTCAGTCAATACTCTAGAATCCTTTAATGTCTTAGCTAGAAGCGAAAATAGCATACAGGTTTTCAAGCACATTACCAAACAAATCTTTGGAGTGTCGTTTCATCCCGAAGTTAGAAACCATGGGATAATTGAGAATTTTCTAAGAATTTAAAGTTCTTTCGCGCCTTTCACTACTTTGCTTGCACTTAGGTTAGTGAATCCAACAACAGTAGCAATATCCTCTACAGTTGCAGCCTTTAGGTCCTCTATTGTGTGGAATCCAGAATCGTATAGGTTCTCAGCTTTTACAGCTCCGAGACCCTTTATAGATGAAACAGCTTCAACAAATTCAGCTTTTCCACCACCAGGGCCTCCAGCCCCAGTATTATCAGGGAATTTACCAGCCTGTATATCTCTCCATTCCTTAATTAATTCAGATATTGATTCTAGACTGCTAACATTTAGATTGAACCAACTGTCCCTAGCATGCAGAGCACGCCTAGCCAAATCAAGTTCGTCTTCCATTTCTTGAGTTATAGATAGAAGTCGGTCATATTTGTCAGCTTGATCCTTTATAGTTCCTTCCATTTCACTAATTTTAGGAGCATACTCAGCCTCAACTTTCATTTGTCTCTGCCTTTCTACTTCTAACTCACGAAGTTTTGAATCTCTTTCTCCCAGTAATTCCTGAAGTGAGGTTATCATTGTTGCCTTTGTCTCGATATCTGCTTCTAAAATGTTAATTTGGTCTAAGGATGCATTCAAATCCTTTTCTTGTTGTTCATAGGCGTCCCATAGTTTCTCGAGTCTTTGTTGTTCTAAAGTCAAACCACTCTCTAATTGGGCAACCTTGCCATCCATTTCGGGATCCATAGTATTCCTCCTTTTGTATAGAGCGCGCTACCTGTTATATAATATGCTCTGTCGATTGAGCACTATGGGGATTAAAGTAGGTAGTGGCCATTTGAAGGGTGTCAGTATCGAGGAATTGATGAAATTGATAGGTCCTAATTTTGCCCTGATAAATCCTAAATCTGTTTGTGGTCAGATTCATCTAAGTCAAGCAGCCACTCTTGCAGATAAAGCCCATTTGGGAGAATACAATTTTTCTAAGGACCGCTCAACCGAGCTATTGCTTTATCTAACTGGTCAGAGGCAGATTTCAAAAGCAATTGAGATTGCGGGCCTATCTTCCGATAGCAAAGAGGCAGCATGGGCCTCATTCTCAGAAGTTCCTAAGGAGTTGTCATCACTTTTAGAGGCAGATGTTTCACTGATTTCCAAGGCTAATTTCGATTATTCTTCACACGGCATCAATGATGAAAGTCTAGATTTGGATAAAAAACAGAAGATTATCATGACCAGAACAGCTTCATTGCCAGTGCAATCCAGATAGAAAGTCAAAAGTTTTATCAACTAAAGCAAATATCGATTAGTATGAGCACTTCGAAACTTATTGAGAAACTTAATGGAGGACTGGGGTGGGAACTACGTGCAGCAGCTCTTTACTCTCATTATTCAGCATACGTTAAAGGAATTCACCGCCTCCATTTGAAACCATTTTTTGACGAAGAAGCTAGTGAGTCACATACTCATGCCGAAATGGTAAGATCAGCTATCGTAAAGTTAGGC
>CAYFGG010000052.1:0-2755 GCA_964342795.1 uncultured archaeon
ATCTTTTGACATTGGGACAATATTTGGCTCCAGGACCAGGATATCATCCAGTAGTTTCTTTCCCAGATCCCGCAAGTTTTGATAAATTGGCAAATATAGCTAAAAAAATGGGATTCAAGGCTATTGCTTCAGGACCTATGGTCCGTTCTTCATACAGGGCTGAATCTTTGGTCGCAGCAGCTAAAGGTAAAGCCATAGACACAGGTTTGAAGGTGGTTGCATGAGTAAGAAGAAAACATTGCATGTTCCAGATGCACCTTTCCGACCTGGAGAAGAGCCCGATTTCAGTCACTTGAAACTACCTAAAGCCGGTGATGCCAAGAAACCAAAGATTATGGTCGAACCATCAGAGATTCGTGATTTGGCTTTCAGTCTAGTTCGAGTTCTTGATGACAAGCACAAAGCAGTCGGTCCTTGGGATCCTAAATTAGATTCATCAATTCTTAAGGAAGGATTGAGACACATGACCCTCTTGAGAATATTTGACAATCGTATGCAGACTATGCATCGTCAGGGTAAGTTGTCATTTTACATGAAGTCCTTAGGAGAGGAAGCTGTTGCAATCTCACAAGGTATGGCATTGCGTCCTGATGACATTCTTTTCCCATCCTACAGGCAGCCAGGGTTGCAATTCGTAAGAGGAAGGGATATAGTAGATATGATATGCCACTGTATAACCAATTCCAAGGATAATGTCAAGGGCAGACAGATGCCGGTTCACTATTCTTGGAAAGAAGGCAATTTTGTCTCTATTTCAAGTCCTGTTGGTACTCAATTTCCTCAAGCTGTGGGTTGTGCAATGGCATCTGCCTACAAAGGGGAAGACAATGTTTCGATATCTTGGATGGGAGATGGAACTGCAGCAGAGGGGGATTTTCACCACGCGATAAATTTCGCCTCAGTTTACAAAGCTCCAGTCTTGCTTAATGTTGTCAACAATCAATGGGCTATTTCCACTCATAAGAATATATCCAGTGGTGGAGCCACTTTTGCAGCCCGCGGTATTGCTTATGATATTCCTAGTATCCGCGTTGATGGTAATGACTTCTTGGCTCTTTATTCAGTAACAAGTTGGGCTGCAGAAAGAGCACGTAAAGGAGGAGGACCAACATTTATCGAAGTTTTCACATATCGTGGCGAGGCACATTCGACCAGTGATGACCCTTCAAGATATAGGCCTAAAGATGAATGGAAATCTTGGCCATTAGGAGATCCGATAGAACGTCTAAAGGCTCATTTGATTGGTTTAGGCGAATGGTCGGAAAAGGACCAAACCAAACTCGAAAAAGAATTTGATGCCTTGGTTATCAAATCCTATAAAGAAGCAGAAAAGCACGGAACTTTATCGGCAGGTCCTTGGGCATCTGAAGAGACTCTTTTCGAGGACGTTTACAAGAAACCACCAAGGCATCTTAGGAAGCAAAGGCAGGAGTTGGGAATTTAGATGTCACAAATGAATATTATTCAGTCAGTGAATTCGGCGCTTGATATAGTACTGGAAAAGGATGAGAATATTTGTATATTCGGAGAGGATGTGGGATATTTTGGTGGAGTTTTTAGATGTACAGATGGCCTTCAAAAGAAATATGGTACACATAGGGTCTTTGACACTCCACTTTCAGAGGGAGGTATTCTTTCAACAGCTATAGGAATGGGAATCAATGGTCTGAGGCCAGTAGCCGAGATACAATTTGCAGACTACATTTTTCCAGCATTTGACCAAATAACTAATGAACTTGCTAAATTACGTTACAGAAGTGGCGGAGAATATTGGGCCCCAGTTACAGTTCGTACACCTTGTGGCGGCGGCATAAGAGGAGGCCACTACCATTCACAGAGTCCAGAAGCATACTTCACCCATACGCCTGGATTGAAGGTTGTCATGCCTTCAAATCCTTATGATGCTAAGGGATTATTGATAACTTCAATTGAAGATGATGATCCCATAATATTCTTTGAGCCAAAAAGATTGTACAATGGTCCGTTTGACGGAGACCACAAGAAGGCAGCACTCAAGTGGGACACACATCCTAAGGGTGAGGTTCCTGAGGATTATTATTCAATACCTTTGGGTCAGGCAGCTATTGAGAGACCTGGAAGCAAGGTAACAGTTCTAACATATGGCACTATGGTCCATGTTGCACGAGAGGCGGCAGATTCAAGTGGAATTGATGCCGAAATTATCGATCTTAGGAGTTTAGTACCGCTTGATATAGATACTATCTCTGAATCTGTTACAAAAACGGGAAGGTGTGTTATTGTTCATGAGGCACCTCGAACCAGTGGTTTCGGAGGCGAATTATCAGCTCAAGTACAGGAAGAGTGTTTCTATCATTTAGAGGCACCGATTGAGAGAGTAACTGGATGGGATACTCCTTTTCCTCATTCATTGGAATGGCATTACTTCCCTAGTCAGGAAAGGGTTATAGAGTCTATGAAGAAGGTGATGGAGAGCTAAGATGGCAAAATACGTTTTCAATCTGCCCGACGTTGGTGAAGGCGTCGTTGAAGGAGAGATTGTCAAGTGGAATGTTAAGCCCGGAGACACAGTCAAGGAAGACGAGCCATTAGTCGAGTTAATGACTGACAAAGCAACTGTAGCTATTCCTTCCAGTGTAAATGGTAAAGTTGTTTCTACTACAGGAAAGCCAGGAGATATGGTTCCAGTTGGAGCTGAGTTGATTGTTTTTGAGGTATCAGGTGATGGTCCTTCTGAACCAGAACCAGAACCAGAGCCGGAACCGCAACCGGAACC
>CAYFGG010000052.1:2855-5397 GCA_964342795.1 uncultured archaeon
CCGGAACCGCAACCGGAACCAGCTGCTCCAGAACCTAAACCTGAACCCAAGACTGAACCAGCACCCAAACCTGCAGCACCTACGCCACCCCCCACCGTCGCATCTACAGGAGCTAAACCCCTAGCATCTCCAGCTGTCAGGCGCAGAGCTAGGGAAGCAGGTGTTGATCTTTCACAAGTAACAGGCACCGGTCCAGCAGGTAGAATATCACACGATGATTTGGACACTTTCATCTCAGGAGGAGGCAGACTAGCTGCAGTTCAATCTGGAGTTAAGATGACTGGAGTTGAGGAAGTTCCAGTTATTGGTCTACGAAGAAAAATAGCTGAAAAGATGTCAATCAGTAAGCGTAATGCAGCTCACTTTTCTTACTTTGAAGAGGTGGATGTTACAGAGCTAGAAAGTCTACGTCAACACCTTAATTCTACGAGATCTGATAATCAGCCCAAATTAACCTATTTGCCATTTATAATTCAAGCATTGGTCAAAGCAGCTAGAAAATTCCCTCAATGTAATGCAATTTATGACGAAGAAAAGGGCGTTGTATTTCGACATCAAGCATTGCATGTAGGGATATCTACACAGACGGATGATGGTTTGATGGTCCCAGTCATAAAACATGCCGAGTCCAGAGACGTGTGGGATACAGCTAGCGAACTTATCAGAGTTACAACAGCAGCCAGAGAAAAAACGGCTACAGTTGATGATTTGACGGGGTCTACTATTACGATAACAAGTTTGGGAGCTATGGGTGGATTAGGTGCAACACCAATTATCAATCATCCTGAAGTTTCCATAGTAAGTATTCATGCTGCTCGGGATAGAGCAGTGGCAAGAGATGGAGAGGTAGTAGTACGTAAGATGATGAATCTAACCTCATCTTTCGACCATAGGATTGTGGATGGATATGATGGTGCGCTTCTAATTCAGGAATTGAAATCCATGCTTGAATATCCTGCAACAATCTTCATGTGAGGTAATATGGCTGAAGTCCGTAATTGTAAAGTTCTAGTAGTCGGTGCTGGACCAGGAGGATATGTAGCAGCTATACGTGCAGGTCAACTCGGTTTGGATACGGTTATTGTTGAGGGTTCCAGAGCAGGCGGTACTTGTCTAATTCGAGGTTGTATACCTTCCAAAGCTGTGATTCATGCAGCTACTGCATTTGAGGAGATCGAACAACATTCAGGTTCTGGGAAAATGGGAATTAGTGTTTCAGGAAAACCAAAGTTGGACATGAAAGGTTTAGTCTCATGGAAAGAATCTATAGTAAATAAATTGAATAAAGGAGTTGAAACCCTTCTCAAAGCAGCCAAGGTTGAGTTGATATCCGGATGGGCAAAATTCAGAAATGCAAAGACCTGTGAAGTAAGTGGAGGAGAAAAAGAATGGATAATCAATGCTGAACATGTAATATTGGCTAATGGTTCAAAATCAGTTGAATTACCTTTCATGCCTTACGGTGACAATGTAATTTCCTCAACAGAGGCACTTGAATTATCAGATTTACCGAAGCGTTTGGTTGTTATTGGTGCAGGTTATATCGGATTAGAACTAGGAATAGCCTATCGTAAGTTAGGTTCAGAGGTCACATTCATCGAAGCCTTGGACAATATTTTACCAATTTATGATTCTGAAATGACACGCCCTATATCGATGTGGCTACGCAAGCATAAGGTCACCATCAATTTGGGAGCTAAAGCAAAGGGAGTGTCTACCAGAGGTAAGGTAACTACTGTGGAATACACAGATTCTAAGGGGAAGGACCACAAGATAAAGGCTGACAAGGTTCTCGTAACAGTGGGACGTAAACCCAACACAGAAGGTTGGGGCCTAGAGAAGATGGCGGTCGATATGGAAGGACCATTTGTCAAAGTTAATGATCAATGCCACACATCGATGAAGAATGTTTGGGCAATTGGTGACCTTGTAGGTGAACCAATGTTGGCCCACAAGGCTTCGGCTCAAGGAGAGATGGTTGCTGAGATAATCGCAGGTCATCGCAGAGCCTTCGATCCAGTTTCAATAGCTGCAGTTTGTTTTACAGATCCAGAGATTGTTGGCGTAGGAATCACACCTGATGAGGCAAAAGAGCAAGGTATCGAAACAGTTATTGGAAAATTCCCATTTGCAGCTAGTGGCCGTGCCTTAGCAATGGATGCAGGTTCAGATGGTGGATTTGTGAGAATTACAGCTCGCGCTTCCGATCATGTAATTCTTGGAATACATGCAGTAGGTTCACACGTTTCTGAGCTTTCGGGTGAATTTGCACATGCAATTGAGATGGGTTCTAGATTGGAGGATATTGCTGGCACAATTCACGTACACCCAACTCTTACCGAAGCCTTTGCCGAATCTGCATTGTCTGGATTGGGCCATGCAATCCATATTTCTAAGTGAGATCCGTCGACCTTATTGATGCTGGAAATTCAGACCATTCTGAAGTTGACAAATTAATGATTAGCTTACAAGAGCAAAGGATTGCAGATGAAATATCAGATACGTTAATCTTTGTTGAGCATCCCGAAATAGTGACCATAGG
>CAYFGG010000053.1:0-5383 GCA_964342795.1 uncultured archaeon
ACATTTCTCTAAGAATATTTGCTACAGACGCACCGAATTGTTTTCGACAAGCTCCCTTTTCTCCAGAGCCTTTGAATTCCATTGCAGCCATTCCGCCTTTGGCCGCAGCAATCTCTTCAAGTATTTTGACTGCTTCAGAATGCCCCCGTTCTGTCAGATATTTCACTCCAGTATCGAAGGGAATCACATCATGCAAGTTACTGGTGCCTTCCAAATCAGGTATTCCTGGCCCCATTACTCTCTTGCAGATTACGGCTGCAGGACCATTAACCTTCAAAGACGCAACAATAGCCTCGTGGACCTTGGCGTAATCCTCTCCATCACATGTAAAAGTCTTGAATCCATGACCTTCCAATGTTTTACCGACATCAAATCCAGTCATATAATTCTCAGGATGCCCTGCAATAGTCACATTGTTATCATCAATAATCCATTTCACATTCAGATTGTTCGCTACAGCCAATCTTGCAGCTTCTGCATCGTTTCCCTCCATTTGAGAACCGTCTGAACCAAACATCACTACAGCTTTCTCAGGGTTTGCCATGGCAACTCCATTGACGTGTCCCGCAGCATGCCCCAATCTTCCTGTAGAAAAATCAATACAATCAAGAAGTTCCGGTTCGGGATGGCCAGCTAGCCCTGATCCATATTCTCGATAATGCATCAACTTTTCAGAATCAAGTTTTCCTCTTATGGCACCTCTGACATATTGCAGTGCAGATCGGTGTCCAGCTTCATCAAATAATTCATCATGTATTGGAACTCCTCCATCTCTTAAGGCATCTACGATTACAACTTCTGGAACAATATCGTATGGCCCTCCAGTGTGTCCACCTATGCCCTTAGCTCTTGCAAAAGCAGTGGTAGCAACAATGGCATCCCTTGTAAGTTCTATATTCTGCGTTAAGGTATCAAGATCGTTATCTGATAGCCCTTCATCAAGGTTAAAATTCAATTTTACAAACTTATTGATATCTATTGGAAAAGCCATTGCTGGAGCAGCATAGAAAGAGACCTTAAACTTTCGGTATAATTTAGTCCGCTTTCAAACTAAGTACGTCAGACTTTCCTTCTTTCAATATCGCAACCATTGAAATCGGGAATGGCTTACCACAAGCAGCTCCCAAAACAGAATTATTTCCTGTGAAACTGTGTACAGCGCTTTTTCCACTTCGAGCCATTTCGGCTGCACCTTCAGGGCAGTTTGATGCAATAATCACCAATTTTGCCTTACCTGATTCCACAGCTTTACAAGCTTGTTTAGAACCAACGTGCACCTCACCACTGTCTATAGCAAGTCTCAATGATTTGTTAATATCCATCTATTTCTTCCCCTTTGCTTTTCCCTTCGGTTTGTAAATTGCACTTACTGCGCCGGTACCAAGGTGGACTGGCTGTCCAACAATAATGTTCTCGGCAACTCCAGTCAATACATCAGATTCTCCAGTTAGACCAGCTTGTAACAAGTGTGTGGAAGTAATCTCGAAAGCAGCACGTGCTAATACAGACACCTTTGCACCAGAGATACCATGCCTTCCAATAGCTTGTATCTGTCCAGTGTTTGTCATAACATCAGACACCAGCATATTGTGCCGATGATCTACAGATAATCCTTGTTCTGACAATGTTTTGTGAAGTTCGGTGGCGATAGAGATTCTTGCAGCCTCTATGCCCAGAACTTCGGCCACTTCGTGTATTGAGTTAGTACTGGTTCTTGTAGGATCAACTCCCTCCACTTCCAGAATGGCTTTCAAATCCGAACCTTCTGTAAAGATGACAAATTCATCTCCTTCCTTCCTAACTATAGCTCTCTTTATGTTTCCGATACCATCAACCATGAGATGACTAATCTTATCCTCAAGGAGGTAGAGCTTCTTGAATGAAACGTCCTCCTCCTCAAAAATAAGCATTCCTTTTTCGATAGTTATTTTGTGTTTAAGCCTTCCTCTCTTTTTGATTCTTGCACCAAGTTCGTCAAGTGAAATCCCACGAGCTTTCAGAATTTTCATATCAGGTTCAACTAAGACTCTCAAGTTCGTAATATCCGTACTTATCTTTGCTAATTGGGCCACAGATTTTGCTTCAATTAATGAAGCAATCTCAAGCACCTCTTTCTGCTTGTTTGATATTTCAGGGTTAAGATAAACTTCCATAATTGGTGTCTTAGGAACTCTTCTTGCATCTACAACTTCTATAAGGCGCGGCAATCCAAGAGTAACGTTCATTTCCGCAACTCCAGCATAGTGGAAAGTACGCATAGTCATCTGCGTTCCAGGTTCTCCAATTGACTGTGCTGCAACAACTCCTACAGCTTCAGTAGCATCAACTTGATTTTGGTTGTATTGTTCCAAAGCTCCTTCAACAATTTTATCTAGTTTTTTACCCTTGATTCCATTAGCAATACATTTCTCAGCCACTTCGCGGATTATGCCTTGTGGCAATACTCTGCCTTTTTTAGACAACATGCCGGACATTTTTCCCTCAAGATCGTTAAGATTTTTGTAATCATTTACTAAAGTCTCGACATCTTTCTTCTTTAGTTTATTTGTCTCTGCCTTATGAGCGATTTCTTCTATGTATCTCTCTGGTAATTTCTGACTTAGTTTGGTTGCCATGGCGCGATATTTGTTGACCTTTCTCAAACCGTCATCTTTCTTTCCTTCTTTTACATCGTCAACAACAGCACCCTTTTGCGCTACAGGCTCTTGGAGTTCAAGCGCAGCAGCTTCAGCGGCACTCTCTCTGAACTTTGCGAGTTTTGCTATAGGAACTCCTGCAGCTCTCAATTCATTGTCAGTTGCAGTTACAACTTGTGATGCTAGGAAGATACCATGCTTGTACAGACCCATGGAGACCTTTTCGCTAAGACCCATGCCCGTGTACAAATTGACAGCGAAGATTTTCTCCTGCTCAAACCGGAGCCTCTCCCTTTCCAAATCCAACGAGTCTTCAATCTGGGTGTAGTTCCTCGCGGAGCGAACCTGGGTTCCATCCATCTTGTGAAACTCTTCAAGACGTATTGTTCGAGGCAATTCGACTAATCTTTCAATTCTCAGGAAAGTGACGTATGGTTCTTCTGTATGTGCAGGAAGAAGCAATTGGTCTTCTTCAGGTACGTCAGGCCTGTCGAAGGAAACAACTTCAGAAACTACAGATTGATAACATATTCCTCTGGTCTTTAGGTAAACATAACCGTTGAATGGGTAGCGGAATTGCTTGGAGTTAATCGGGAATGCAACGCCCAATAGGACTTGCCCTTTCTTTGAGATGTGAGATTGCAGTCCCTCAATAGTATAACCTTCAGGTAGAGACCAGATAACGCCTAGCTTCTTTTCAACTCTTTTCAATGCTTGGTCCGCAGAAATTGGACCATCATGCACATCACCTTGTTCAATCGCTCTACGAACTATTTCGTCTCTATCGATTTTCGTGTTTTTAGAGACATCAATCAACTGCAACATTTCCTTGTAATTGAACTTCTTCTTCAATTCTCCCAATCCAGCCTTCTTCAACGTACCTAGCTGGTAACCTAAATCCACAGTCTTTTCAGCTAATTCTGGTGATAGTCCGCGCCTTTCAAGTGCCCTAATTGTGTCTAATCTGGCCATTATTTCCCTCCTCCAGCCTCTTCAATTAAACCATCAATATCTATTGCATTTCCAAATTTACTTTTAGTTGGATCTATCGAATCCTCACCATATTTGAATTGCACAACGGTGTTTGCAGTATTTCGAACAGTTCCATCATATTTTACCCTAAGATCCTCTAATGCGTTCACCAAACGGCGCTGCATGTATCCAGATCTGGATGTCCTTACAGCAGTGTCAACCAATCCTTCTCGGCCACCCATAGAGTGGAAGAAGTATTCAGTTGGATTCAATCCTTTTTTGTAAGATGAACGAACAAAACCTTTCGCATCTGCACCAAGATCTCCCTTGTTAAAGTGCGATAGCGTTCTTCTTTCATATCCACGAGAAATCCTTTCACCACGAACAGCTTGCTGACCTATTGAACCCGCCATCTGTGACAAGTTCAACATACTTCCACGAGCTCCAGATCGAGCCATTATAACAGCGAAGTTATCCATACCTAGATGCCATCCTGCAATCTCTCCAGATTTGTCTCTGACCTTTCCTAGGACTCCCATTACCTCTACCTCAAGGGTTTCTTCCAAACTTCTTCCAGGCCGTGGCTGTAATTTGCCCTTGTTGTAGTCATTGACCAACTTGTCAACTTCCTTGACAGCTTTCTTCTGCGCGTCTGTGATTTGCCCCAAGGCATCTTCTGGAACGTCTGCATCATCTATTCCAGTGGTACAACCTGTTTCCATCAAAGCCCCTACTGCTAAGCGAGTTACCTTGTCAATGAAATCTCTAGCTGCGTTTGCACCCTTTAGCCTAGAAATTTCCTCAAGGATTCTCCCTTTGAAAGCCGATATGGAATTACCATCTACAGGTCCAGTTATCATCTGACCGTTTACAATTTCAACAATCATATCCAGCTTAGCGTTTTCTTCAGGTGTACGGTCTGCAAAGTATACGGATGCATTGTATTTCAGATTCATGTCATCAGGTAAGAGAACAGAGAATATCTGTCTTCCAGACCATCGAGCACCGCCCTTTGCTTTAGGATATTCAGGTTTGGGTAAATCACCCTTGTAATCCACCCGTGAAAGAATTCTGACGGTTTGATCGACATCATAACTAGCCTCGCCATGCGTAAGTAAGAACATTCCTGTTATGTGGTCATGAATGGCTCCAATAACAGCTCCTCCAAACCTTGGTGAACGTATGTGTTCCTGAACACGCATCAAAATTCTAGCTTCAGCTCGCGCCTCTTCAGATTGTACAACATGAAGATTCATCTCATCCCCGTCGAAATCTGCATTGTAGGGCGGACAAACACAAAGGTTGATTCTGAAAGTCTTACCTTTCATTATACGAACCTCATGAGCCATCATTGACATTCTGTGAAGGCTAGGTTGTCGATTGAAAAGTACGATATCTCCATCCATCAAGTGCCTTTCAACTATGAAACCTGGTTCAAGTCTTTCATGATTGAACTCCCAGTTTTCGTCAGTAAGTTTGACTCTCCTACCATCTGGCCTAATCATGTAGTTTATACCAGGAATGTATTGATCAGGATCTGAAGGAACAAAGTTTTCCTTAATCAGATTTCTCATAAATGCTAAATTGTGAATATTTATCCTTACAGGCACCGTCAATTCTCGTGCTGCAATCTCTGGTACACCTACCTGATTTATGCTTAGATACGGGTCAGGAGTGATAACGGTCCTAGCAGAGAAGTTAACACGCTTTCCTGAAAGGTTTGAACGGAATCTCCCCTCTTTTCCTTTAAGTCTTTGAACAATAGTTTTCAAAGG
>CAYFGG010000054.1:0-1319 GCA_964342795.1 uncultured archaeon
AATAAGCTGCCCATCCATACTTCTAGTTCCTTCAGGCCAGATCCATATACTCAAGTTCTTAGCTTTTACAAAAGCGGACAATTTATTCATTGATTTCACAGCCTTTTCTCGATTGCCCCTATCAATAAGCAAATGCCCCGACAACCAATAAGCCCAACCAAAGAAAGGAATTCTAGCGACCTCCTTTTTCCCAACGCCACACCCCCCATATGGACAAAGAGCCATACAAATAAAAATGTCAAGTGCAGAGGAATGATTTGTAACAAATATGGCAGGCGCTAGACCATTCAATTTTTCATTATCTGGATTAATTAGTTTAGTTCCAACAGTTCTGGTTATGACAGGACCAATTACCTTACCACAAAAGTTTCCGATTCTAATTCTTAACGTTCGAAAAGGCAGCGCCAAAATCATCAGAGATATACAAACAGTGGACCAAAGGGTCAACCACGTAAAACCAAAAACAAACCTGAAAAGGAATGATATTATTCCAATCTTCTTCTTTTCACCCATAATGGTTGAGTTAACCGTATTCCTCTAGAAGATCCTCAAAACCTTGAGCTAGGCGAATATCGTTATCAGTTACGCCCCCGGCGTCATGAGTGGTCGTCGCAACAATTACGCGATTATACTCACAAACAGTCATGTCAGGATGATGGTTCAATTTTTCTGCCAACTCTGCCATCTTATTCAGAAACCCCATCGCTTCCACGAAATCCTTGAAGGTGGTTTCACGGACAATCATCTTGTCTTCAGGATCATAATCCCATGGACCAATCATCCTTAACTTTCCAGCAATCTCATCATCCTTCAACAAATCCATGTTCAACTTACGACTTAACTCTATTTAGGACTAACTCAGCAAATGTTCTTTAACGGCCTTCCTAAAATACTAAAATATGGCGGAGGAAGAAACAAGCATAATGCAATGGATTTTAGCAAACATGCCAGTCGTCGCAATTTTAGAAGGTCTAATTTTGATAATTATGGGTCTATTATTCTATTTATTTCCCGAAGGAGAATCTTCACCAACAGCACTCATCCCAGCAGTAATCGGAGCTGGGTTTCTGATACCAGGATATATAGCACATTCCAATGAAAGTATGAAAATGCACGCAATGCACGCCACAGCCGTCTTTGCATTGATAGGGACACTGGGTGGTGCAATGGCCCTACCTGATACTATAGCAGGAGATTTTGACCGGCCAACTATCGCCAGACTCGTACTACTGATACTTTGTGGAGAGTATATGTTTTTCAGCATAATGTCATTTAGGGCAGCTAGAATCAAAAGAGAGCAAGAAGCTGAGAATTAATGG
>CAYFGG010000054.1:1419-5238 GCA_964342795.1 uncultured archaeon
CATTTCTTCGATGGGGCCGCGACCTTTTTGGGAATCGAGGAGTACGGATATGTAGAGAAACATGTTCTTCCAACCGCATTTATCGAATACGTAGGAACTGCTGCTGTCATGCTTCCACTAAAATTCCTAGTTGTGACTGGAGTTATACTCGCGATTGAGTATGAAGAAAGTAAAGAGGAACAAAAAGAGATGATAAATCTGCTTTTACTTTTCTTGTTGACACTAGGTCTAGCACCAGGAACTAGAGATGTTCTGAGAATAATGTTCGGAACCTAAAATCTTCTGTCGGAACCTTTAAAGAATGCTTACAAGTCTCAAAAGAGGATGCAGATGTTCTTGAGGAGCGTGCTGGCACTGGCGCTATTGGGCGCGATTCTAGTTTCGCAACCGGCGGACGCAGAAACATCCGACGATTTCAATTCTCTCAATTTGTACTTCTATGGTGATTTAGATACTGGAGACGGCAACATCTCGACCTCAAAACCCACGTCAGATGACTATGATCAGAGCGATTGCCCACAAGAATCAAATCAGAGATCATGGATAGGTGATGATAGGCAGTGGGGCGACGTGGGCTCATGGTATGCAGATCTTGGCACTCCTGGGGAGATAGATTCAGGAACTTACACCTTTAGAATTTGGGCAAATGCTACACAGGGCGACGTAAATGACGTTCAGTTCAGAATAAGTGTTTATATTGGAGGCGGCGGGCCAGTTGTAAGCGATGCAGAGAGCAACGAAGACGGCGTAGACTCTCAAGATGATACAGCAACCGAATTCACCATAGAATTCGATTTAACAAACCAGACCTTCAATCAAGGAGACGAACTTAGGATAGATTTGGAATACTCTGGTGGGGATGAAGGAAGTGAGCCAATTATCGGCGGTGAATCGACCGACCAGATAGTTGTCCTAACCTCTAGTAGAGAGCACCCAGCAGGCATAGACAACATCACTATCAGCCATTATCGCACAGATTTCAGTCAGATAACTGTGGAGGAATATGACGAACGTGTGTTTGTAAAGACGCAAACATGGAGTGCCTTTGGCGAGTCAGATATCGATTCTTCTGTTTGGACGTTAGGAGTGTATGGCGAATCCTCAGGAAATGAGGGAATGACTGCAGACATTAACACAAAATCAAACAAGAATGGATCTTACGAAGTCACGTTCTACTGGTATTACAATAAGGCCAATGCAATAAGTGACACTTATCACTTCTACCTTGAGGCAATAGACATTCAAGGAAATACTTGGCAAATCACATCAAACGAGGATTTGTATCTAGTCATACATGATTACGAAGTGGACAATGTGATATCCGATTCAGACATTCAGGTAAACAATCAAACGGGAACAAACACCGTGAAGGCAGGAAATTCCTTTACTTTGGACATTACAATCTCTGCACAAGGCGATCCACTGATAAAATACAATCCGATTCCAGTAAGTATAATCTGGGTTTCAGGATCAACAGAGATTGTTCTCCATGATACCGTTGTTTTCGCTACACCAGGAGCGACTACCAGCACTTCTTTCCGATACACATTTGATGAAAAAGGCGAATATCAAATTAGAGTAGTATTGGATCGAGGTAATTTGATCCAGGAATCAAATGAAGCGAACAACGTCGCACAATTCACACTTATCGTATCTGAACCTGAAAAAGAAGATTTCATACAATCGTTAGTAGATAGCGTTACAGAAGGCGGAGCAGCGACGGTTTTCGTCTTAGTAGCAGCAGTCACAATCATTGTGGCAGCTTTCTTTTTAAGGAGAGGTGATTCTCAAGACCTAGAATGGGAGGAAGATGACGAATTCTGAAATGGATATCAGAGGCTACAAGCCCGCTGACGAAACCTACTATGAATATCGCGACGAAGAAGAAACTCCTCGAGGTGTCCGAAATGAGAAAGTGCATGATGAGGACTTAGACCCTTCTACAATAGGAAGCTACGCTTCAGGGAAGGATTTTGGCCATTGGCCGTTCAAAGTAGGAAATGCAATGACTCAAGCAGCCCCTGATGATGTTCAGCATCCTGTTGATACAGGAGGTAGCGCAGGCTACTCAACAATGGATGAGTTTATGAGAGAGGACAGCGCTAAGGAGCAGGCTTGGATGGATCGTGAGAACGAAAGCGTTGCTTCACTTGCTGTCAAGAATTGGTTTGGCATGAAGGATTACATAATGTCTTTCTTTCCAAGCAAAGAAGACTAGTAACCCATAGCCATTTTCAATCCAGGAAATCGATTCAACTCAAGAGGATTCAATTTTTCTTCCCCAGGTTTAGATTCCTTAGATCGCAACCAATCAAATTCATGCGGATCTTCCCACACCGGTTCAAGATTGTTGATGAAATCTAGGTACTCACCCATCTCTAATTCCATCCTCAGTAATAGATACCAAGGCCTCATTTTCAGGTAGATGAGGAGAATCTACAAGTCTACAAACACGTTTTCCTGCCTTTCCCCTTCTAAGATATATTCTGAATTTCGATGTGTGCCCCACTATATTTCCACCAATTGGTTTTGTGGGGTCGCCGAAGAAAGCTGCCGGATTAGACGACACTTGATTTGTTACAACAACTGCCGCATTGTGCAAGTCACCAAATCTGGCCAATTCAGCCATATGTGTGTTAATCTTTCCTTGCCTGTCAGCTAATGTTCCTCTTCCGATATATTCAGCACGGAATGCACCTGTCAAGGAATCTACACACAGTAGTTTGATAGGCCTCTCCTTTGCGATTTCGTTCACTTTCTCCACCATCAACATTTGTTGATGAGAATTGTATGCCCTTCCAACATGGATTTTACTAAGAACCTCATCAGGATCAAGATCAAGTGCTTTGGCCATGGAGGTAATCCTCTCAGGCCTAAAGGTGTTCTCAGTATCAATTATAGCGACTTCACCACCCAATCCACCTTCTTCTACAGGTAATTGTGCATTGACAGCTAGTTGCAATACGAATTGTGTTTTACCAGACCCATATTGACCATAGAATTCCGTTATCGATTGCGTCTCAACACCACCTCCAAGCAATTCATCAAAGGTACTGGAAAGCGTTGTCAGTTTACTGACGGTAGCTCTCTTCTCCATTAATTCCGTTCCAGTAAGGAATGAACCGATGTTCGCCGCCTTTCGAGCCTCATTTACGAACTTCGCACAGGATTCTTTTCCTATGCCGGTAGCATCCGAAAGTGTGCCGGGTGCTTGCGTGCCTACAGCTTCCAGAGTGTCATAACCTGCCTCCCTGAGTTTCTCAGCGATTGCAGGACCTACACCAGGAAGATCTTCTACAACTTTTATTTTTGCTTCACTCATTTTTATGCCTCCTTATAGTGGTTAAATCTAGGTTGAAAAACCAGTCCTTGATCGGTTAGAGAATCAAGAATCTCATCGAGCATTGGGTTGTCTACACCTTCTGCTGAGATTTTGATGGCTAGGTCATCGTAATAGATTCCATCACCTTCATCCTCTTTGATAAGTTTCATGACTTTCGCCTCATTGTCGGTGACTCCTTCCTTTTCTACAACAACTTCTTCCACCTTCTCTTCGACAGTTTCTTCAGCCTCCGTGGCAGAACTTGCTGGTTCGAATTCACCTGTAAAATTTCTTGTTTCAGGCGCTGAAACTTCACCACCCGCCAATCTATTTAGACAATCATATAACAGAGCCGCGTAATTTTCTACAATCACAGTTGGATAGAATCCCTTCGACAATTCTAAACCATCCATTTCTCTTGCTGTTAAATTTGCTCTTTTCAAAGCAGCATCATCGGTGCCAAATGCTTTGTTGGCATTTATTCGACGCATGAGTTG
>CAYFGG010000055.1:0-5234 GCA_964342795.1 uncultured archaeon
TCTCCTCCTGATGAGAATGCTCTTCCTTTCCCAGTTATAACCAAGCATTTCACAGATTTATCCTTCTCAGCATCTTTGACAGCCTTATTCAGTTCGGTAGCCATCTCTAAGGTTATGGAATTCAATTTTTTAGGTCTATTCAGCGTTATAATCCTAATACTTTCATCGTTTTCTACTAGAAGTGTCATCTTCTTTTCCTCAGGGCAACTAGTAAAATTAGGCTGAAGATTACAGATATTGGTGATAATGCAGGCGTTATTTCTCCATCTTCATCAACCACGTTTCCTAATTCTAATGTAATCAAAGTTAGATCAGCTTCTTCCCCGACCTGAATTAATCTAAGATATTGTAAGGCGTTACTGTTTTTCTTAATCGTTTTTGTTTCACCAGGTTCAATTCTTTCCGTTACACCATTTCCGGCAGTAACATTGTACGCTGCCCCCCATCCAGTATTGATTACTTTAATCGAATCTGTAGTTTCACTGACAATTTCTAGATGCCCTCCAAATAATTCTAGATTTTCCCATGCTAAGTCGTACATCAGTAATTCATTTGATAATGCTTCTCTGATAGTGGTAGGCTCTATAGGTGACCATTGCATATTGTCAACTTCAACGATTACACTTATTGCAGTTCTAGCACCATATCCCCATGCTATTGATTCACCAGCCCCACTAGGGTCCCGGTATGATAAACCAGAAACATTCGCAGATTCATTCAGAAAATGTTCATACAAATCCCAATCAGCTATTGGTACTGCAAACTCTCCCGTGATTTTCCAAGGAAGAACAATGTCATTTGATCCTGTATGTCCTGAGAAATAGACATACAGATTCATCCCCCTCATCAATTCCATATTGGCTTGAGTTTCAATTTCACTTCCTTCACTGGGACCTCTATATGTTCCAGATGCAGGACAGGAACCGCGAGTATCGCTAGTTCCATACATCCCCCACATGTAAGGGTAATTTCGGTTTAGATCAACTCCATTCCAGTTGTTTCTACAGTCCTGTAAATATCCATCGGCATTCATTACTGGAGTAACTACCAGTCTTTTTCCTTTTAGATAAGTGGGATCTGCAGCACTTCTTTCAAGAACATCTTGCAGGAAAAGAAAAGCAGCTTCAACAGACATTCCTTCATTTCCATGATGTGAACCATCAACATACATGGTTGGTAAGGCAGCTAACTCTTCATCTGTTAATTCAGTGATATTGAGCGCAACGTCTACAGAGAATATCTCTAACCCTAGACCTGTACTAGATGCATGTTCAGAGTAAATGGCCATATCTGGATATTGACTTGCTAGTTCTTCTGTATCCTCTTTCATTGTGTAGTAATTGTGCAGAACTTCTACAGCTTCACTAGGCTGTGACACAAAGACCAGACAAACAATTGCTAAAAGTGGTAGCAGATATCGCACTTGAATAGGAAATGGAGCCTCATCAAATAAGTTTTCGATGAAAAGATAAACACTTTAGTCTGGTGCCAATGAGCAACTAATGTCTGGTTTACTTGAGAACAAGACTGCCATTGTCACCGGAGGTTCCAAAGGTATTGGATTTAGTATAGCTGAACGCTTTTCTAAAGAGGGTGCAAAAGTAATAATTTGTAGTAGAAACGAATCTGAATTAACTGCCTCCGCAGCAAAATTAGATTGTGAGCCTTATCAATTAGATGTTAGCGATTCCAAAGCAGTTAAGGAAATGGCAGCTTGGTACTCAAGGAAACATGGAAATCTGGATATTCTGGTGAATAATGCAGGTTTGATTCGTCCTGGGAAGATAACAAAAGCCACTGAAGAAGATTGGGATCTTCAAATAGATGTCAACCTCAAAGGTCCTTTTCTAATGAGTAATACTTTTCTTTCATATATGAAAGATGGAGGATCTATTCTGAATATTTCTTCAACAGTTGGTCTTAGAGCAATGAGAGGCGCGGTCGCTTATTGTGCTTCTAAGGGCGGTGTCGTTAATCTGACAAGAGCAATGGCGCTTGATTTGGCCGGTAAAGTGAGAGTTAACTGCATTTGTCCAGCAGTTGTAGATACTCCAATGGTCGATGAAAGAGTCAAGAGTGGTAATGTGACAAGAGAATTACTTGACAAAGTCCAGCCTATCGGTAGAATGGGCCAGCCTGAAGAAATTGCCTCAATGGCCTTACATTTGTGCGGACCTGAGTCTGAATGGACTACTGGATCCATAATCACACTTGATGGCGGCCAAACAGCAGGATAATCTATGACTAAGGAAGCAGACGACGTCTATGATAGAAGATGGGCGATTCTTGCTGTTATGAGTCTGAGTCTTATTATTGTAATACTTAACAATGTGACTCTTAACGTCGCACTACCTGAACTTTCTAAGGAATTA
Organism: uncultured archaeon; assembly: GCA_964342795.1. Taxonomy (GTDB): domain Archaea; phylum Thermoplasmatota; class Poseidoniia; order MGIII; family CG-Epi1; genus CG-Epi1. The sequence goes on from CAYFGG010000055.1 coordinate 2,373, forward strand.
GAGGCAGATAACACAGATCTCCAATGGATGGTTGATGCTTATGCCCTCATTTTTGGAGGTACTCTTCTAGTCATGGGAGCTATTGGAGATCGCTTTGGCCGTAAACCAGCTCTCCAATTAGGTTTGATTATTGTGGCTATAACGTCTGGTGCTACAGCGATGTACGCATCGACTTCTGAGCACGTTATTCTTGCGCGAGCTGTGATGGGTATTGGAGCTGCACTGGTGATGCCAGCCACTCTTTCAGTGGTAGTCGTAGTATTCCCCTCTGAAGAAAGGGGGAAGGCTGTTGGTATTTGGGCAGCTATGGCAGGTGCCGGCGCTCCGATTGGTCTAATTGTTGGCGGGTGGTCAGTCGAGAATTATGGATGGGAGATGGTCTTCTGGATTAATGTCCCAGTCATTATCTTAGCTCTTATTCTTGGCCTTTTTCTAGTTCCGAATTCAAGAGATAGTCAACAGCGTCCTCTGGATTTGTTTGGTTCCCTTCTGTCAATTGGTGCACTTTTGTCAATCCTATATGCTATTATTGAAGCTCCAAATGTTGGTTGGACAAGTACTGAAACTCTTGGAATTGGAGCCTTGGGAATATTTCTCACTTTAGCATTTATCAGATGGGAAAGAACTACGGAGCACCCGATGCTTCCAATCAATCTCTTCAAAAAGATGGGCTTCACGATGGGGCTGCTTGCAATTTCATTGGCATTTTTCGTAATGTTCTCATTTATGTTCACTCAAATGCTTCATTTTCAGCTTGTCAGAGGACATACAGCTCTTTCTGCAGCTATCAGATTCATTCCACTTCCTATGGGATTGATGCCAGCAGCAGCTAATAGTGACAAATTAGTTGCTAAGTTTGGCAATAATAATGTTGTTGCAATTGGATTGAGCTTAGTGTGTGCAGGGATGCTATTGTTTACCACAGTAGAAGTAAATACAGAATACCTCAGAATCGCATTGACTTTCTTCATCCTTGGGCTTGGAATGGGTCTGACTATGGCACCATCCACCACTCTCGTCATGGATTCTATTCCAGAGGATAAGGCAGGTGTTGGCAGTGCTACTAATGATGCTAGTAGAGAAATTGGTGGAGCTCTTGGAATAGCAATTGGAGGTAGCGTTCTAAACCAGATATATCAGGACAATTTGGTGATTCCAGAGGGGATGGAATCCTATTCAGTGATCCTGACAGAATCGTTCCCAGCTGCTATGCGAATTGGGCTGGAAATGGGAAATATGGAACTGATAGTGAATGCTCGTCTGGCGTTTATGGATGGAATGGTTGGTTCAGCAATGGTCTCAGCAGGTGTAGCTTTGATTACAGCAATTCTTGTCAAGTTTTACATGCCGAGAAAGAGCCATCCATCTAATTAGAAAAAATGGTCCGTCCTCCCGGATTTGAACCGGGGACCTGCCGGTAACTGCGGCCTCCCGTACTCACGGGATAAAAGGGAAAGACCCCTACAGCCGGCCGCTCTGGCCAGTCTGAGCTAAGGACGGTGTTCGTTGTATCTAGTGACCACTATTTGTTGCTTCTTCTAACTCATCCTCGAATTTTTGAGTCTCCAACTCCATATTTGAATACTTCTTTCCATATTCTAGGATTTTAGCTATGAAGGCTAAACAGAGAACAACCATTAGGGCAATAAGTACATAAGCAGTGTATTCCCAATCTTTTCCTTCCATCATGAATGGCATAGTGGCTATCCCGTTCCAAAGACCATGCATTACTACTCCAAAAATGTATGCTATTCCAACGTAATTTGTCATTGGTTTCTCCATCTGGTTAGCGTATGCAACAGCATATCCCACAGCAGCAGGCCCGACCGCATGCAAGACTGTTGAACCAATTCCTCTCACAAATGCGTTTATGGTCCATGCATCAGAACCATACCATATCAATATGAAAAGTTCGTAAAGTAGATTCTCAATTATTGCAAATCCCATCCCACAAGCAACTCCATACAGTACTCCCTCATAAGGAGTCCTCAATCTTTTCATAACGAACAAAAGTCCTATTGGCTTCAACAATTCTTCAACTATAGGTGCAACAACAGAAACTAGCATCAACTCAGGTCTTCCAAAGCCACCATTTCCTAGTAGTGCATTCTGATCAACTTCAAGCAACCTAGCACCTACATCATTCAGGAGACTAGCGGGCAACGTTGAGAACATCCCCCATGCCAATGCTATCAGCACTAATCTCTGAGGTTCAGGTGATACTACAGTTCTAGAATAGATGTAACTCACCCAAATAAGTCCTGGAAATGAGAAAGCTACTACGAAAGCAACCGGGAAAAGATAGATGAATGGCCCTCTTTCACCAAGAGCCACTATTCCAAGTGCTAATGACATTAGGAATCCAAAAAATAAAAAACCAGATTTAGGCAATTCCAATTCTTTTTTTTCAAATGAACCTATCTTTGGTTTTACTTTTTCCGGTAAAATCTCCCCTTTCCAGTCTAAATCACCATCAATATTTGCCTTATCGTAGTATACATCTCCAGTTTCTTTACTAAACTGTCCAGGATAGATAGGTCTGTAAGTCGAGGTTTTAACTTCTTCATTTTCCTCATTAATCTCCTTAGTGTATGGCTTGTTACTGATAGCAACATATCTTATTGGAGCAGGCATTTTCTGCAATATCGCAGCAGTTATCAGAGTTCCAGCTGCCATCAAGATTAATATCAGTAGACTGAGAAAAGGAATTTCAGGTAACGTCATAGGTCTGCCATCATCCATTGATATTGGGCCAACAATGTAGAGGTAACCTAACTGTCCCCCCATGATTAGTAGAATGTTGGCGGTTATCAATCCATAAATTCTGAATATTGCTCTATATTTCACATATAGCTATACAAA
>CAYFGG010000056.1:0-5173 GCA_964342795.1 uncultured archaeon
CTCAGTATCAATGCAGTTCCTAGCCATTTAGCGCCTTCGATTTGGTCCATAATAACACTCTCGAAAGTAAAGGGAGTGTATCCAATTATAAGGATTCTCTACTGAAAGAATAGATCTAGTCTTTTTCCAGATCCATAAAGAGAGCCATCAGGAAGACTATCCTTATACCTTCAAAGACACGACCCAGACAAACAAGTATAGCATTAACAATGATATAGCTGATATCGCCTTCCTCTCCAACATTACTTGCAATAAAGTCTGCAATCATATCTATACCATAACCATTCATAAGATACATAAAAATCCAAATTCCAATAATATACAAAGACACGCGAACGAAATTATTCTCAACAATACTTTTACTATACATCAAACCTGAAACTGCACCTTTACCTCTAAGAACGTAACTAAACTGCCAGAAATGGAACCAAACGAAAAGGACTATTCCTGGAACTATAAGAAGAGCAAAACCAATCAGTAGTGACACATAAAACAAAATGGCAGTAACGGCAAACATTGGAAGCATATTGGCACCGTCTTTCAATGCCTGAACTGGAGAAAGCTTCTCACCATGCATTGCTGCAGCTATGACTCTAATAACTGCAATCCAACCAATTCCTGCAATTATAGCATAGATTAATTGAGAAATCAGGAACGTTATCAAACTGTCTAGGGCATCATTGACAAAATCCCATCTTGTAGCATCTTCTGCAAAATTAGGAAGAAATAACTCGAACAAAGGGACAAGGATTTCTGCGATTAAAAACACAGGTATCACTATTGTTGCAATAGCTGGTAAATTCAACATGAAGAATTTGAAGGATTCAATTAAAAGACTGAAAAAGCCCTTGTTCTCTGGTTTGAACAATTCTTGAGCCTGTTCATCAATTTCCATCTCCATCTCTTCAGATTCCATTTCCATGTTTAAGTATGGAAGCATGTGTTAAAAAATTGAACTCTATCAAAAAGGTCATTTAGAGTAGGTACAGTGGCTCTTTTCTACTAATGGGCAACATCCAAGTTCTTGATGACCACACAATCAATCAGATAGCTGCAGGTGAAGTAATTGAAAGACCAGCGTCTGTTGTAAAAGAACTAGTGGAGAATTCAATTGATGCTGGTGCAAAGAACATCAAGATAAGAGTTGAAGAGGGAGGAACTTCCTTGATAATTGTTCAGGATGACGGTTGTGGAATGGATCGTGATGACGCAACTCTAGCTTTCAAGAAACATTCTACTTCTAAAATTCGTTCCTTCGATGATCTTAGCTCAGTTGTTACGTCTGGATTCCGAGGAGAGGCATTGCCTTCGATTGCATCTGTTTCAAGACTTAGAATAACTACTGCAGAGAAAGAAGGTAAGGTTGGTACCAGAATAACAATTGAAGGTAATGAAGGATTGAAAATAGAAGACCATGCGGCTCCTCAAGGAACTACTGTAGAAGTCGTGGACCTTTTCTTCAATACTCCGGCAAGATCAAAGCATTTGAAAAGAGTTGCAACAGAACTGCAACATATTGTGAAAACAGTGACAATTGAGGCTATCAGAAGGCCAGATGTATCCTTCAATCTGGTTCATGGTGAAAGAAAACTGATAGATGCTCCCAGTTCAGACATGAAAACCCGAATAGGTATTCTACTAGGTCGAGAAGCGGCAAGAGAACTAATCGAGATTAAAGGGAAAGAAGGGGAACTCAAAGTTCATGGCTATCTGACCCGTCCTGCAGTATCCAGAAAGACCATGTCTGGCATTTACCTCCACATCAATGGACGACCAGTTCAGGCCAGAAACATCTGTTATTCGATAAGAGGCGCCTATGGCAGTCTATTACATGATGGTCATTTTCCAATAGGTGCTCTATTTCTTGAGATACCATCGAATGAAGTTGACGTAAATGTACATCCTGCCAAGACTGTGGTAAGAATTGCTCAAGAAGAGAAGATTAATCAGGACCTAAGAAAAATTCTCAAGGGGATTCTGGCTGAGCAGGCATTGATATCTCATGTTAATCTGGATGAGACCAAAACCGATTCCATATTTGGAACTCCTCTAGGTGGAATTACATCAAAAAGTAGAGCTATGCAGGTCAACAATATCGATTCATTACAACAGGAATTCGAAGTTGGGCTTCAAGACGATAAGAATATAAAGACAAACATGCCCACGATGAGACCATTGTCACTAATCGAGAATAAATATATTGTGGCAATGGGAATTGAAGGGCTGTACATTATCGACTTCCATGCAGCTCACGAAAGAGTGATGTATGAAAGACTCAAGAATCAGGCCCAATTCTCCAGAATAGGAAAGCAAGAATTATTGAAACCGATATCACTGGAATTATCAAAAAGTGAAGCTACCGGATTTGAACAGATGTTACCACAAATAACAGATATGGGATTTGATGCGGAAAAATTTGGTCCGTCTTCATTTGTGATAAGAAGTGTACCGGCTTTGCTAGCTGGATCCGAACCTGAAAGAATCAGGGAGGCCATAGATGATGTAGTCGAGAGTGGTTCAATGAAATCTGCTGAGGAAAGACATCAGTACATGATGTACACCGTAGCATGCCATTCTGCACTAAGGGCTGGTGACAAACTTACTATGGCACAAATGGAATTCGTAATACGTGAAATGGAATCGATTTCTAATCCATATGCATGTGTTCACGGTCGACCTACTGTAATGACCATAACACCTGCTGAATTGGACAAGAAATTCAAGAGAAGTGGGTTCTAGTTCGGATTTGGAAGACGACGTTTCTTTACCTTCTTTACCAGCCTAGGTTTTCTATCGAAAAGCGGTTCTTCTGGTTCGGGTTCAACTGATGGCTCTGGTGGTGGTCTGTTACCTTCAAGATTCCCAAACTGAAACAACAATGCTGGAAGCATTATCACTGCTGCTACGAAAGACAAGAAGATCATTATCGCCATAATCATCCCAAATGTAACGAAAAGAGGCATTATTGATAAGGTCAAGACCATGAAACCAACAAAATCAGTAAATGCTGACATTGCAACATTATTTCCAGTCTCTTCCAGACTTTCTTCCATCCAATCTTCTTGGTTCCCGTGTGGATTTTCAAAACGTGCCTCACGCACCCTCTGAACCATATGAATCGCATAGTCTACTCCCAAACCAATAGCTAAACTTGAAATCTGAACTGTGACTATGTTAATCGACGTCCCTGTCAAGACCATACCTCCTCTCAACCATAGGGTGATTGCAACTACTGGTAGAATTGTTATCAGACTCAGTCTCAAATCCCTAAGTACAACCAGTACAATCAAGAATGCTAGAGCAATAGCAACAATTAGACTCTCCTGAAAACTGTCTGTAATCTCTAAAACATACACATATCTTTCGTAACTCAAACCTGCAACCTGAACGGAAACGCCTTCCATCGAATTTAAATCTGCACTGGATTTATCTAAAAGTTCTTTCTGTTCTTTCATCAATCCATAGATATCATCTGGTCTTTCGACGATAAACCAAGATTTTGCCATCGTCATCTTACCGTTTTCAAGAAGATAAATTCCCTTAGCTTCAGATGAAGAAATATAGAATGTACCATTTAGGTTGATTGTACCATTTCTGTAAACATCCTCAAGAATCCTGTAAATTTCTTCACTGGAAGTAGGAAAACCTGTTACAGGGTCTATAGTTTTAGGAACATAACCACTGTTTTCCTCATTGGTTGCCAACAAAACCTGTGTTCGAAGTATATAGGGTACACTGCCCAACCATCTTGCACTTATGTTGTGTCCGACAATCTTCTCTTCAAGATTGTCAATCTCAACCATCGTCTCATATGTAGCAAGATTATCGCCTTCAATTAGATAATATCCTGGTTCTCCCTGCTCAGTAAAAGTTGATTGACCAATTATAACTGTCTGAATAAATCTAGAATCATTGTCTGCGTATTCCTTGACGTCGAAAGTAGATTCAGGATTGCCAATTACAAGTGGAGATAATACAATCGTAATAATTAAGAAAACAACCAACATTGAAAGGGATCTGTTTTCCATCAGATAGGCAAAATTCTTTACGCTAAAATATGAACCAACCTGTGATAACAAACCATCTTCAGCACTCTCAGATACTGGTGCTGGAGGAAAATAGCTTCTCAGAATAGGTGAAAAGACACCCATGATTAGATAGGCTTGAATGATGCCTATAGGGCCAAGAATCCCCCATTCGAACAGATCTGGTATCTCACTTAGAGTAGCGGTTCCAAAAGCTACGACTGTTGTTAGTGTGGCGACACCCAGTGCTGGAAAGAGGGTCCTTATCGCACCCCAGGCCCCTTCAAAACTAGCATCCTCCGGATTATCTGAATACAGAGGATTCTCAAGTGTTAATCTACGCCAGCGGGTCAGACTGTGTATTACGAAATCAACACCTAAAGCTAACATCAAAATTGGTAGCATTGCGGCAAGTTGTGTTTGAGGGAAGCCAAGCCAGAAGGAATTAGCTATCATGCAAATCATCAACAGTGCTAAACCTAGACCACTTACCAAAACGTCGCCTAAGTTACGGAAATAGAAGAACAGTAACAAGACCATCAATACAAAGGATATGCCAATCAAAGGTGCCGTAGAATTTATCTGAGAATCCAATTCAAGGCCAAATGCTAGATAGGAATAGAAATCCACATCTTGTTCCGATTCTAAAGGATCAAGGTAGTAAGAATCGACTTTCTGTTCCCAATATTCAAAGTGCTCATAATCACCTCTTTGTCTGGGATAATCTGCAAAGAGACGTGTGGAATTTGCCTCACCTACCATTGTGAAGCCCTTGGCCTTCCAATGAGTACCTGGTGTGGCATATCCTTCAATTGGATAGCCATCCTTGTCTCTAGGTTGTGTACATTCGTTTCCAGATACTATGCACAAATCTGGTGAAACTATAGCTCTGTATGGAAACGAACCATCTTCAGCACGGATATTGAACATCGCATTCAAAACATAGGTCAATTCTTCTTGGCTTGCTTGTTCGTAACCTAGACCTGAATATCCAATCGAAAAAGCAAGAGGTGTATTGTTGTTCATCACCTCACGAATAGTATCTGGTAAACCCCATAGAATAGAAAGCTCATTTCTTTGAATTTGCCAATTAAATTTTACATCAAAATATTGGCTAGTATCATTATCTGCTCTCAATTCATCATTTC
>CAYFGG010000057.1:0-2770 GCA_964342795.1 uncultured archaeon
AAGCGATCGGCTCTTAACCGATCGACCGGGGGTTCGAATCCCTCCTGGCCCGCCACTAGGTGAAATGTGTAGGATATAGACGAGTTATTCTTCCTTGTTTCTCTATGTTCAGAATAGATTTCGAAACTAGTGAATTAACATGATAGTTTATTTTTTGTCTACTTACATTGAGCCTTTGGGAGATCATTGCTTGAGTTATACCAGGATTGTCCTTTACGATTTCAATTATCTCTTTTTGAGTATTATTGGTAACTAATGATGTACGTATCTTTGTGCTGTTCGTACTTCCAAACGGGAAGAATAGTCTCTGCCTCCCACTTCTTTGAGAAACTATGATTTTATGATTTTCAAGTATATTTATGTGATGCGCTAAAGTTCCATTGTGGAGCCCAAATTTCTCCTTCAGTTGAGTAAAATTTGCTCCAGGTTCAGAGTAGATATGTCTCAACAGGTTCTGTCGTGTTGGCTCATCAGCAAGAGTATCCTTCTGTAGTCTGGAATAAAGCGGTATGAAGAACTTGAATGTCAAATACTTAAAATTCTCCGATCTCCTAAATTGATATCCTATACCTAAAAATGAAAGGGCAAACAATCCACTTGTAAGATTTATTTTTGGAATACTATAAGTTCTTACTGTGTCTTCCGATTCTATTGCAGGTCTAACGACATTTATTGATTTATCCATTTGATAGGAATAAACTAGTCCTGAATCGTCATTAACTTCTATAAATATTTGGTATTCACCATCGTTTTTAGGGCTGTGTGTAGTACTTACTGTCCATGATTCCCCATTTTCTAGTTTCTCGATGTTAACCGTATCAATTACATCACTGTTGAATCTAACAACAACATCCAATGAACCACTCATATATCCCTGATTCGTGAGTATAGTAGTGCAGCTGATGCTTTGTCCTACCAGAACTGAATGCCTGTTACAGGATTGTTCAAGAATTATAATATCTGTACTTTCGTAAATTAATACATAGGTTAAAATTCTACTTTCCTCTCTGTTAACAATTTCGATATTAAATTGGCTACCACCTTCTCTAGGTATATTCCCCAGTGGTTCTATCTGAATTACAATTATTTTGCTTTCACCAGAATCTAAAGACACTTTACTAGGTCCCGTTATGGAATCAACAAAGGTCCCTGCAAAGATATAATTTAGTTCATAGTCCTCAGTATAGAATCCTTCATTGCTAATAATAATGCTGACATCATATGTTTGTTTCTTTTCAAATGACAAAGATGGTGCTATTATTCCTTCAACCGTCTCAGATGCAGTCTCAAGGGTTTGAACGTTGAATTGGTACTGATCCATACTTATAGCAGATATGATGCGTCCATGAATACCAGATTCCTCAGAACTAACTACTAGATTGCCAATATTATCATATAGTTTTACTAAGTAGTAATTGTCAAATAAATTGGTTATTTCGAATGGTGAACTGAAACTTAGTTTTTCGGGATTAGAACTTTCTATGAGAAGATTAATCTGATTATAGTTTGTTTCTATTGTTATCGATTCGTCATTATCCTCAAAATACAGTTCAGATTCTCCTAGATTATTAATTGAAACGGAGACGAAAGAATATAGTGTAGTAGAATATATATCCTCGTCAACTAGTCTAATACTTAGTACACAGTAGTAGTTTCCTGAGTCCTTTATCCCTGGCAATCCAATTTCTAGTGTCTGCGATGAACCCGAGGTAATAATCGGAGCAAAAGCGTATGATTCAATATAATCATTTGAATCGTAAAGATTTACAGTTATCGAGATATTTCCTAGTTGTTGATCGAAAAGACCAGTATTTTCTATATTGAGATAAAGTTCAGGAGGTTGTTCATTAGTGTAGAAATAATGCTCATCAATAGACAATTTAATCTCGTGTTTAACGGTCACGTATCTGTGATTCAGATATGCCAGATGCCAATAGTCATTCTCATCAGGATCTGTGCCTGTCGCCATCATTCTGATATAAACTTCGTTTTCATCTTCCAGTTCCATCACAATTATTTCTTCAGTTGAGGAATCCAGAGTATAAACCTCAGTCCATTCTGTACTATACAATTGATCGCTATCAAAATCATAGGTATAGGATACTGAGTAAATCCCGTTTTCATTCTTTTGAAATCCGGTAGTTAATTCAAGACGATTTTCTTCTTTACCAAATGTGTTGAATGGCCCTAGGATAATCCCTGTCTCATATTCACTTTCCAGATTATCAAGCTGTATCATACCATCATTGTATTTCCAATTTGCTCCATCAATGTCCAAATAGTAGTCTTGAATTATATCTTCCAGTGAGGATTCACTATTATCATAGAATGTTTGCTGCATTTCAGTATAGGTAGTTGTAATGTTTCCATCATTTGATAGTAGTGTGAGATTGAAAAGGTAGTTTCCTGAGCTGGGTATTGTAAATTCAAAGTTTGCATCATAAGTTTGCATGGATTCTATTGAAAAGACAAGGTTTGAAGATTGTAGATTGATAGTTTCCTGAAGATCTTCACTGAATATTGTTATTGATAAACTATAGGGAATCTCTTGTTCATCATTGTTTGCGACAATAATCTCGATCTGATTTTCTATTCGAGCATCGTTATGCGAAATAGCAATTATCTCAATTTCACTTTCTGCTTTCCCGGTAGGAATGAGCACAAAACCTATAGTCAAAGCAACCAAGATAAGAAAATAGTATGGTTTTGTGCCCATTATCCTCGTAGAAGTGTAATAGTATTAATAACTATAGGATATTTTTTTGACAAT
>CAYFGG010000057.1:2870-4981 GCA_964342795.1 uncultured archaeon
CTTTATGCAATTATTTTCTCTACATTTGCAGGAGTTGCATTAGTAACGATTAGAAATTTTGATTTACTGGAGTCCAAGGGAATCAATAAATCTGATTTGGTTAAGTATTCCTTGGCTGCACATATATTGGCAGTATTGCTAGTTTTGTTTTTGGCTCTCTACATTGTAGTGGGAATACCTGGAGCAATGAATGCAGATCATATTGGAACGACCAAAGAGTGCCTTTATGGGGATGATATTACGATATTTGGCAATGCGGTTTGTATCGTAGACACAGTTAATGATGAGGCTGAACTGCATTCTGAGTGGTACATTGGAGCAGCACCAATAATTTTACTTGTTGGAGTAATGTTCCCTAATGTATATCTTGCTTCTGAATTGTTTGAGCAGGTTAATTTTGCTACTTCAGGTGGTTTCAAGCTTGATCTTTATTATGATTCAGAGGATAAACTTCTCATTGATATGGGAACAGGTGAAGTGATACGGTCTTTTGCTGATGATAAAAGAAGTCTGGTTTTTGATGCTCAGGCTAAGATTCTATTCGATGAAGATTCTGGAGATATTGTTTACAGTTCGTACTTCGATAAATTAATAACAGATAAATTGGCGTCTAAATCTGAATAAAATAAGGCAGAACTATATTATAGCTTTAAGAATAATATAATCATTTAATCGTTATTTAAAAATAATATGTTATTTAATTTAATATAACTATTAAAACCATCTATTGATAGGAAAGTAATGGCATCCGATAACTTAGTTTCGAAGTTTACTGCCTTTTTACTTCTATTTCCAGCTATATCTGGGTGCGTGGAAGATTCTGTAGATGAACCACTTGAATTAGAATTCTCAGTAGAATTTTTAGTAGGCGGTGAAGTTCAAAATTTACGTATCTTAAGTTCGGAACGAATGAGTGTGTTGGTTCCTTATTTGCTTTACAATCCAGATACAGGATATTTTCAGAACGGGACAATCTTGGATTTTGACAATGCTTACGATTCATATACAATTCAGATCCTAGTACCACCAAGTAGTGAAGAATGCGTATTCTTGATGGCAGAATATGGGCGTGAGGAATGGCCTGTGAGAAAAACAAATGAAAGTTGGAGGGAATGGGTTGAAAGAGATGGACATTTACTCGGTCTGGAAAATAATATTGGGGCTAAAATAAAGTACACGAATTCAACATTTAATTCTGTTCAGCGTTCTAATATTACGACAGGTTCAGTAGAATATCAGTTTTTGGATGTTTTAAGGCCGATTAGAGAAGGTATAACAGTTGAGGAAGGGTCATTACATGGTGAAGGCATAGTTGATGGGTTAACGGTCTTTGAAATGATGGAGATAATTGCAGTGGATGGAGACTTTAATGATCTATGGGGGCCGTTTACTGAACCACCTCAGCCAGCTTATACGAATGCTCTGAATTATTTTAGTGGTGAACTGAGTTCATATGGTTATGATGCACAAATACACAACTATCGAACTTCTAGTAGTCCTAGGGCTGAAAATGTGTGTGGTTACAAAACTGGAACATTGTATCCAGATGAGTGGCTTGTTCTTGGAGCTCATTTAGATGTCGCAGAACCAGGTAGTGGTCCTGGTGGAGGAACTAGTGTTGGAGCACATGATAACAAAGCAGGTGTTGCCTTGGTAATGGAGGCTGCCAGAGGTCTTGCTCAGTTTGAGCATAGGCGTACCATTGTAGTTTGTCTATGGAGCAATGAAGAAAATGGATATGATGGTAGTGATATGTGGATTGAAACTATTCCTGCAGGAGTTACAGTTACCAATTATCTGAACGCTGATGCTGTTGGAACCAATTGGCCAGGATATTACACACTAGTAGTTGATTGTATACCTAATTATGACGATGAAAATCTTGGTGATCAATGGGAAATGATAGGTCTTTTAGAATGGATTGGTACAGACAATCATAACACTTCGGAGGCATTGCGTTTGGGCCGCGAAATATTCTATACAGAAGGTTATGCATCTATGAAGGACGTTGATTCTTCAGATCAGAAGCGGCAATCAATCTCTGTACACGATAGTGATAGGGGCCGTTCAGACTATGAAAGATTTGCAGACCAATTAGGAGTGGTAAGTGT
>CAYFGG010000058.1:0-4952 GCA_964342795.1 uncultured archaeon
AAAGTTTTCTCGCGATGCCTTTCTATTACATCGCATAATGAATCTAAATATTCCTGTTCATTTTTGTCCACATTATCGGTATTTGGATTTTGGCCATTCACCTTTTCTCTGGCTAAATCAGTCAACTTTCGTTCTCTGTTTTTGTATAGTTCCAATTTCATGTCTGAGAACTTTCTGATATCTGAATTAGCTTTTTCAAGTTTTTGAGGACTGTCCTTTGTTTCACCAATTATTTTCTTTATTTGTTCTTCTAATTCTCCGAGTCTTCTATAAAAATTGGCTGGTAATTTAGTTAGTCTTCCCTCCTTCCTTTCTTTGAAGGTTTGTACTCTTAAGTCTCTTAGAGTCATTAAATCCGAGGTCATTGTTTTGCTATTGAAAAGGTTGTTAAGAATGTTTGCCACAATCCAAAGCTTTTAACTGCTACTCTTAGATGGCAATTAATGAAAAAGTGTCCTGTTTGTGCTGTAGAAGTAGAGGACAATGCCCCCTTCTGTAATATTTGTGGTGTCAACTTGGCAGGAGCCAAGGATGTAGGTCCGTCACAAGTGGAAACTCCTGTTACAGGAGATTCTAAGAATGCTGGTGCTCCCAAATCAGCAGCACCGATTACTTCTTCACGTTCTAGTTTTTATCTTCCAGCATTGCAATTTCTTTTGGCCGTTGCACTGGTTGGTCTTGTGTTGTATTATACTTCAGGTGTAGTTCCACAACCCGATTATGTATTTGATGAGGGTAAACCAACAGAGGAAAAAGTTACAGATTTGGCCAGTTACAATGAGCCTTTTCTATGTCCTACATGGGGTTCCTTACCAGGTAATGAAAATGGTTGCCCGCTAATCCTAAATTCACCGGGGGAAATTACGGATACTACCGGATTTAGTATAGAGTCTCATAAATATCAGACTGTTCTGGGTTTGACTGTTCTTCTTGGTCTTTGTATCTTAATTCAAGGACGTAGGATAAGTGATAGTAACATAATGGCACCTCTAATATTTTTGATTCTTTTGATGGCTCTTGTCTATCTTTACATGGGTCGAAGTGAGACACCTTTGGAACCGCTTGAGACAACCTTGGGAGCTACTGCAGGTGTAGCTATAATCATTGTATCTTACATAGTATTTCTTTACTCAGTAACTGGAAAAGATATCAGTGAGGCGCCGATTAGTACTATTTATTCATTTATCGGAGCAGGTGCACTCGTTTTTGCAGCATTGCATCACAATTATGTTAGAGGTCCTTGGAAGTCTTGTAGCAGGCTGGTCAGTGATGCTGATTCGGATGTAGAACAAGCCTGTGTTGCTGTTAAGGGTGAAGTGACGGCAGCGATGATTGATCCACAGGCAGTTGAAATGTTGATTCTGCTTATCGGTCTCTTGTTCTTACTTTTGGGAGTTGCAGGATACATTCTGCAAAGCATACGTTTGAAAGATATGGAAGAGGCAAAATACTTTTTCATGATACTTACCGGTCTTGCTTTGCAGTTTGTGGTTTTAGTTTGGAGCCTTGTTCGAAATCGAGGCAATCTTTACTTTGACCAGAGCGATATAGTTCTCTCAGTTCTCTCGATATCGATAACATTCATTGGTGTGATATTGTTCTATCGGAAAAGAAAATCGGAACAGAGTATGGAAGGATTTGCATATTTCGGTCTTTTTGTGGCAGGTATAGGAACTCTTTTCGCTACAATGATTGCTCCAGCACTTCTCGGTAATAGAGATATTTCTTCACCAACAAGTACGACTGAATGGATTATGTTTGGTCTTCCTCTTGCGGTTGCAGGTGGCGCGGTTTGGTATGGTCTAAAGTACGGTACTGAAAAATTCAAGGATAGAATGATGGAGATGCAATTATCATCTCCACCTAAGGATCCTTTCGATTCCTCTTTCGAACCTGAAGAAGATAAAGATGATGAAGAAACACCCCCTGCTCCAAAATCTTCAGGTGAAATAAGTCTTGAAGATGCAATGGATAGACTATTGTCTGAATTCCCCGAAGCTACAATCGACATAAAACCCACAGAGGATGAGAATTACGGTGTAGACTTTAGTGATATTGAGAAGGAATTAAAGGAAGATTTAGCAGAAACGCCAAAGATACGCAAGGCAATGAAAGTCAAATATGATGTAGATTACGAGGAATTATCCAAATATTATTCCACAACTAAAGACACTATTAATCAAACGGTGACCCATTTGAAATCTGGTAGGAATATAATGCTCTATGGAGATCCAGGTACGGGTAAAACAGCTCTTGCAAATCTTCTTCTGACTCAAATCTGTGGTGTAAAGGAAGGTAAGGACGGAAGTCCAATTCCAAATTATACAATCGTTACTGCAAATGCAGAATGGTCCAATTTTGAGGTTATAGGAGGTATTTCTCCTGATGATTCAGGTGGTTATTTCTTCAAAGAAGGTTACGTTGCAGATGCAGCTCAACGTTGTGAAAAGTCTATGCAGGAAGATGGCAAACCACACTATTTGGTAATAGATGAGTTCAATCGAGCTAATATTGATGAAGCATTTGGTAAATTATTCACGGTCTTTGAGTATAGAGATAAGCAGCCACTATTGACGGCTAAGGAAACTGGAGCTGCACCATTCATGATGCCTCCAGAGTTTAGGATAATTGGAACGATGAATACACAGGACAAGAATACTTTGTTTAACGTGGGTCACGCTCTGATGAGAAGATTTGCCTTTGTAGAAATCGGACTTCCGCAGAAAGAAGATGAGTACAAGCGTATGCCAGTTTTCGTATTTAGTAAGCTTACCAAACTAGGAATAGCACCAGAAAGACCTGAGGACGAACAAGATTGGTATGCTCAAAATAAATTTGATTTCTATGATGAAGATGGAACTATGTTTGAAGCATTTAACAAATTTATGAATTTCCTAGAAGAGGAAGAACTGCCTACATCCAGAGATGATGAGGTCCCACGCGGAGTCCGCACATATAGAAAAATCGGCCCTGCAGTAATTATAGATTCGATGTTGACAGTTTTCAATTCTAGAGGCCAATATGAACTTGATAGAGCCTTAGAGGATGTAATCAAATCTAATGTTATGCCTGCACTGGAAGGTCTTGAAAGGAATGAATTGAAGTGTCTAATGCTTAAGTCTCAAGAGGTACTTGGACCTAGCCACGGTATTACTTCAACGCTAGAAAAGATGGTTGATTCACCAGGACTAAGCGTATTCGGTTGATATGAGTTTACCAGATGCAACAATAGATCTGAATTTACCAGAGGGCCATTCAGAGAATTTGATTGAAGGTGAAACAGTAATGATTAATGTCAATGCCTTCAAACAGCTTGAGAAAGTTCATGTAAGAGTAGGTCAAGCAAAAGTAGATGATTTGCCTTTAGTTAAATCAAATACAACACATTCTTTGCAGTTTACAGTTCCAGACTATATTGGGACTAACACTATATCTCTGCATGGAGAAAATGGAAATTCAATTTCAAATAAATTAGAGGTAGTTATAGCACCTAAAATGTTGGATTATGAGAATTTTAAATTCTTGCGTGATGAACATATTCCAGATCTTGTAAAGAATTCAGGCGCAGAGGAACCCGAAGAAATGTATCCAGGCGCTACATCCTCTATTGAAGAAGAAAAGATTATGTTGAATATAGAAAAGTTACTTGACTTTTCTACCAGATTGCTGAAGGTAACCAATGATATTCGCAAGGGTGCTTACACCTACAAGGTGGAGGTGGAGCGTAAGACGATGAAATCACAGATTAGAGGGGCTGTAAGATGGCAAAAGACTGCTCTTGCAAGGGCTCAGAAGGGAACTGAATACGCAACAGCACATGTAACTGATATACGAAAGAGAAAATGGAGCACGCCAACTAACATTCTTCTAGTTAAATTCCATATGGAGGTTTTCATAGAGGCAATATTTTTCCGAGATGAAATGGACCGCCGTGAAAGAGAGAAAAAAGCTTGGTCAGCTATTTACGGCAAAGATTACAAGCCATTGGATGACGAATCCAAAGAGATGTTGGATAAATTGGATTTAGCATGTAAGTTTCATAAACAAGTTTTAGGAGATGGTAAATTAGCCGAATTAATTCCTATAGCTAAGGAAACGCGTAAAGAAGAGCGATTGATAAATCGAGAGGCTATCATTAATGCTAAAACGTGGAGCCGTAACAGAGCGTATAGGGAACTTCCACCCTTATGGCGCGAGTTTTTGGATGAATATCAGTCATACTATGAGGAAACAGTATTGGTTGAGACCCAGAAGATGACTGACATTTATGCACTCTGGATTCTTTGTGAAATCGCCTCAGGCCTGAAATTGAGATCTCATGCAAAATCGTTGAGAGAGTTCCGTTCTAAGAATAAGGATATAGTTCTGAAATATGATGCTCCTGAACAAGTTAGACAAGGTTGGAGCGATTCCATTATGGGTTCATTGTTTGGAGAGTCGGAGGGTACTACAAATCCTGTTCAAGGTTCAGGGAGGCCAGAAATTTTCATGAATTATAGGGGTATAAATTTCTATTTTGAGGCGAAGTATGATCTTCAACAAACACCTAGGCAGGAGGATGTCTACAAGGTTCTAGCATATATGAATAATTATGATGTTCCTTGTGGCGGAATCATTTATCCTGGTCCTCAACTAAAAATAACAGTGGACAGAAAAAATGGTCAAGTAATGGCATGGATTCCATTTACTTGGACTGAAAAAGCATTTGAGGTTGCACCAAATTATTTTGCATTTATCGCAGATAGAATGGCAACAATATATTCAAGGATAGAAGAAGATAATCTAGAGACATTTGTTTCTGAAGTTGAGAGACATGCTTTTGAATTTTACGAGGCTATTGCTACACCTGGTGCTGTTGCTCCAGAAATGCCTGAGTTCTTGTACAATGAGGAAGTTGAATTGGATTTAGATGAGATAATTGATATGGAACAGGATCCTGAGGAAGAACTAAC
>CAYFGG010000059.1:0-4939 GCA_964342795.1 uncultured archaeon
CAATGCCTTTTCCATTTTCATTTGATTAATCTTCCCTTATTTTTATTTATTTGAGATAAATATCTTTTTCCAAAGAAAGTAAATAATTGACTTCTAAGCGTTTCAATCTTCTTGTTTTTTGCTTTGGATTTGTAGGTTATCTTTTCATAAACGTCCATAAATTTTCCATCAGCGTGATATTTTTTTCTGAGTCTCTCGTACTTGCCCTTGTCAAAATGATTCCAGAAACCGTCATAATCAAAGTAACAAGTCGAGAAGAAACCCTTGAATACACCATGGCTAAAAGAAAAATTCTCAAAGGCCTTATTGACCTTTTTTGAAGGTATTCTGGTATTTTTGATTCCATAGATTCCTAAATCTAGAATAATGTTGTCTTCACATAGTTCAGGTTTACGTGTACAGAATATTTTGTCAGGATGGTAATGATCAATGCTTGGGCATATCCAGAGCGGATAAGTTTCTGTCATTTTATCAACTAGCTCAAGTGCTTCTTCTAATTTGGATAATGGAACTCCTATATCTGTCGCAAGTACGTACTCATCTCTTGTATAATCTCCAACCATATGGCTTGTAGCTGTAAAATATTTGTTAATATTCAATTCATCTGATTTAAGTAATTTTTTCGGTATGGTCGCATATATCAAGCCAGCGTATACAAAATCACGAATTTTATAAGGAGTATACAAGTAATGCCCCCAAAATGCAGAATAACTATATCTTTCCAAATAGTCTACTAAGCGTAAGTAATTGGATTCTTTCTTTTGAGCTATTTGTGCATACAAGCACATGCTCCTTTGTTTGAACATGTCCTTGTCACGAGTCACCCATATTTTTTCCACGTCTACATCTTCCACATAATTCGCGACTACAATTGTAAAGTCATTTTTGTCATTTACAAAAGCCTCTACAAAGTCATCCTTTGCATTCTGTATTATTTCTCTGAAATTATTGTAGAAGCCATCGAATGAATCATAGTGCAAGTAGTTAACTTTCACATATTGCATGCAAGGAATCAATTTCAATTTTACACGAGTGATAATTCCCATGGTCCCATAAGTTCCTCCGACGCCATAGTATAGGTCAGAGTTGTTGTTTGCAGACACATTTTTCACGATATCTCCATTTCCTAATACAATATCAAAATCAATTACATTGTTATTGAAAAATCCATTCGAATAGGAGTTTGATCCTAATGCAATGCCTCCCAAACATCCTCCTGCGGTGAAGTTATCACCTTCAGGTAATGATGGGACGATTTTATCTCTTTGTATAGTCTTTCGATTTATTTTGCCAACTGTTACAGCAGACTCACAATCTATCCAATCATCATTGATAGATAGTATATTTTCAAGGTTGGTAGTGTCTATTCTCTTTTGCTTTTTCTTAAAGTTTAAATCTCTGTGATTGTGCCCTTTTCTGTTGGTAGTAACAAGCTTGTCATTCTTTTTTAGTACATCAGATATTTTCTCTACTTTCTTCTGGTAATCATCGTATTTCATTATTTTTCCATAAAATTGGCCTTTAAACTACGATAAATGCTCTTTTAAAATGTTTAATGACTAGACCAATCTTAGTCTTCCATTTATGTATGGATTATACTTTCTCTCTTCACCTAAGGTTGTCTTTGGACCGTGTCCAGGATAAATTATTGTATCATCTGGTAAAGGTAAAATCTTTATCTTGATGGATTCCATTAGTTCTTCAGCATTCCCTCCTGGAAGATCAGTACGTCCAACAGCACCCTGGAAAATCACATCACCACCTATCAATACGCCATCAGTGTAGAAACATAATGAGTCTGGACTATGTCCCGGACAATGCAATATTCTGAATTCGTTTCCCCCCAGTTCTAAAATGTCTCCTTCATCTATATACCCTCCAGCTTCTATTTTGGATGGAGCGTATCCGAAAGCAGCAGCTATCGGACCTACTTTTCCTAGTAATTCTTCACCTAAGGGACAAATCTCCAAAGGTAACTCTAGTTTCTCCATGGCTTTGTTTGCGTCCGCTATGTGGTCAAAATGACAATGCGTTGCAATCAATCTGGTAATATTCATTCCTTCCTCTTTGGCGACGCCTAGTACCCTTTCAGTTTCATCTCCCGGATCAAAAAAGATAGTGTCCTTTGTCTTCTTATCCATCACCAGAGTTACATTCATTTGTAATGGGCCAACGGGAATTTGTACAATTCTGAGTTTCATTTTCAGACCTTAGAAATCCAGTTTTCCTTGTGGTGATATTAAAGTTCGTTTCAGGTCATCTTCAAAATTAATCTCAGGTCCAAGAATGCAGTTTTCTACTACTCCACCATAACCCATAACATCAGATAAGATAACTGTATTTCTAATTACACATTTCTCCATTTTTACGTTAGAACCAACTATTGCATTAGGTCCGATAATACAATCTTGCAGTTGCGCAGTTTCATGGATGATTGAAGGTCCCCTTATGCTGGCTCCAGAATGCGAAGCTGTTCCAGTATTCCCAATAGATTTGAAATTCGCATCCAGATAGGATTCTGGAGTTCCCGAATCAATAAAATAACCTTCGAATGGAAATCCATAAAGACCATTTCCTGCGACCTCAGGGTAAATATCTCTTTCAATCGAAATTTTCTGATTTGGAGGTATTATCTCAATCACTTCAGGCTCTAGCAAGTATGTTCCTGCGTTTATCAGATTTGAAAGTTCACTGCCCTTTTCAGGTTTTTCTTGAAACTGCAGTATTTCTCCATTCTTCAGTTCTACCACCCCAAATCGGCTTGGATCGTCCACTTCCCATAGAGCAAGAGTACCTTTTGCTTTTGTTTTGATGTGTTGTTCTAGCATTTTATTGAGATTAACTGAAGTTACTACATCTCCATTGAATACTGCAGTTGTTCCAGTAATATGGTTAATGCAGTTTTTCATTGCTCCTCCCGTCCCTAGAGGCTCTTCTTCAGGCACAATGATTACTTTCTTTCCGATGTCCTTTTCTTTGAAATAATCTTGCATTTCCTTTAAACCATAGTTTACTGCTAAAATTGCTGTATCAAATACTTCAGGCAGATTCCTAATCATCCGTTCCACCATTGGTACGTTTGCCAATGGAAGCAATGGTTTTGGGATAGTGTGCGTTAATGGCCTAAGTCTGGTTCCAAGACCTCCAACTAAGATTATTGCTTCCATAATTAGGTCATTGGGGACTTCGATAAATATTATAGAGGTATGAAACCTAGGACAATCAAAGTGTCTATTACTAGCCCAAGTACAAACATGGCACCTGCAATTTTTACGAAATGAAAGGCCCAGGCGACATACCATAGAGGCCAAACTGGAAAAATATCTTCCATTTCATGCTCAACAACTTTTTCTTTGAGGTGTTCAGGTAAAACCTCAAACGCAATATCAAATGCTTCCTTTTGTGTGCCTGGAATTGGATCATTGAGTTTTTGTATTACATATATGGCCCTAGGTATTGCAAAGACTACAATCACCATTGCATAATGCCCCTTAATCGCGCTAAGAAAACTAAAAAGAAAGAAGCAAATTATTGCTAATTGGCATACTTTTGCAGCCCACTTCATTCCAATTATAACTGGTAGAGTGTGTACTGGTTTGGATTTATCGGCGTCATACTTGTCCATGTGTTTTCCCATTACAACAGTCATAGAAGTTAGTCCGAAAGGTATTGAAACTAGGAAAGCATTGTTTAGAGCCGCAGATCCGAAAGCTTCACCAGTAAGAGCCATGAAGGTCCCCCCAACCATCAACGGCCCAAAAACTATTCCAATCGCAATTTCCCCTAAGCCAAGATTCTTTAGTCTTATTGGTTTAGCGACATAGAATATGGAGATTGCCAATCCAGCAAAGACAAAGTACAATATTTCCAGACCAACTTTCTGATAAAAGTAAATTGCAATCATCAGGTCTATCAAATTGCATAAGAAAATCGCTAGAATTAATCCCTTTGTAGATATTAACTTATCAATTAGAGCATGTGGCCCGTATTCGGTCCTTGGATAGCCTTCTGTATCAACGCCATGTAAAGTATCAAAAAAATCATTCATCATATTATTTGCAGCATGGGCTAATATTAGACCAACGATAACTATTCCTCCATCGTAATAAATTAGAGTAGCATCATCTGTCGCAAACTGTAGTGCTAGCAGTATTCCTACTATGCCTGCATAAATATTCATTTCAAACACATAAGATCGGGTAATGAGCATCCATTTGCTGATGATATCTAAGTGTGCACCGGGAAGAGGATTAGCTGTTCGGTGTATAGATTGCCATCTCATCCACAAACTATAATCCTTCATGTTATCAAGTATCTAAAAGGTGGTGTATTAAGGTTATACAGGCTGAGCTTAGTAAACTCTCTTTTCCCAAGCTAATGCTTGGTAATTTGTTTAATATCTTCATTTCTTCACTAGTAGGATCCTTGTCATCCCCAAGTATGAATGTCTTTGATTCTCCCATTTTCTCACTTCCTTTTTCACTAAGTAGTACTGGACTTGGAAGTATTTTCAAGACTTCGTTTAGACCTATTCTTTCCATGGTTATTCCAGGACTTGTTTCCAGAGGGCCTTTCTCTTTCTTGAATTTTATCAGTCCATTTCTGATAAGGGCAGCTGTGGATCTTTCATCCGGATTGAGATATCTTAGACGTTCTCCACTAAAATGCACAGTTACTGGTGGATTTGTAGGACCATTTAAGATCAACCAGACATCAGTGTCGTGCCTTATCCCATGAGATTTCCAAAGAGATGCAGTAACACATCTGACAAGAACATCTAGTCTTCCAGCCCCGCCACAAAGATCATCTAATTTCCAATCAGCAACGGTATGCGCCCTATGTCCGATTATCACAAAGTTTCTATCAGCCAATGATTAAACCTATACTGGTCAGATTAAATTGGTGCGGGTGCCGGGATTTGAACCCGGGTTGGTGGCTT
>CAYFGG010000060.1:0-4867 GCA_964342795.1 uncultured archaeon
AATGTTAGCTATGATTCAGCCATCTTGTTTGTAGACGACGTTCAATTAACAGATACTACTCAAAAAGTTCCCAAGTGGTCTTTGATTACAGTCAGTATCCTTATTGACAATCCAACGGATCTGAACTTCAACAATATGTATACAGAATTGTCAATAAATTCGATTGTGATGAGATCTGGAAATCTAAATCTATTGGCAGATAGTTCTTTCAGGTCCAATCTAACTTGGACAGCCTCAATCGAAGGCCCTCTATCTTTGCGTGTTGACACCATAGTAGTGGATTATTCAGATAATTCCACCGAAGACGCAGTCATTACACTTTCCAAGTTTGTTCATGTTGAAGAGTCCTCAGTTTCTTCTGAGGAATCAGGATCATTAGTTGCACTTATGGCTATTTTTGTGATATTATCGATAAGTAGCTACATAATTTACACGGGAATTGAAGATGCAGACGATTCTGACACTTCTGAATCTGATGAAGATACTGAAGAGAATATTGATGTCCAAGACGATGAACATTTGAGGGAAATAGCCATACCTCAAGATGATGAAGAGAAGGAATGAGTAAGATAGTTATTGGGATTGAGTCTACAGCTCACACAGCCGGTGTTGGTATAATCACATCAGAGGGTGAGATTCTATCAAATCAAAGATCAGTGTACATTCCAGAGGAAGGTGGAATTCATCCTCGAGAAGCTGCTAACCATCATTCGATTAATCTTCCTGGATTGTTCAAGGCAGCCCTTGAAGAAGCTAAATTACAGCCTAAGGACATTTCGCTGGTGGCTTATGCGCGTGGACCAGGTCTAGGCCCGTGTTTGAGAACAGGAGCAACTGCAGCACGCGCATTCGCCTACTCAAACGACATACCTTTGCTAGGCGTGAATCATTGTGTTGCGCACCTTGAGATTGGAATGTTAGAGGGCGCTAAAGATCCAGTTCTACTCTACCTGTCGGGAGCTAATACTCAGGTTATTGCTTATGCAGCAGGCCGTTTCAGAGTTTTTGGAGAAACTATAGATATAGGAATTGGGAATGGTTTGGACAAATTTGCTAGAGAAGCAGGTATGGGTTTTCCTGGAGGACCTAAGTTAGAAAAAATAGCAAAAGGTCCAGATTTGATTGACTTACCTTATTCTGTTAAAGGCATGGACATGGCTTTTTCAGGCCTTATGACTGCTGCTAAAAGCAAACTTGATGCAGGCCATTCTCTGGAAAGTGTAGCATTTTCAGTGCAAGAAACAGCATTTGCAATGTCATGTGAAGTTTCTGAAAGAGCCTTAGCCCATACAGGTAAGAACGAACTAGTTCTGGGCGGAGGTGTTGCATGTAATTCACGTTTGAGGGAGATGGCAACAACAATGGCCGAAGAGCGAGGAATAAAGTGTTTCGTTCCTGAGAGAAGTTTATGTGTGGATAATGGAACAATGATTGCTTGGCTTGGATATCAGATGATGAGAGCAGATTATCAGATAACTGACGAAGACAATGTTGTTAATCAAAGATACAGAACAGATATGGTAGAGGTTACTTGGAGATGAAATTCAGAGGAGCTGAGGCAGTAGTCGAAAGCACTGAGTGGGGTGATAAACACGCAATATCTAAAATACGTAATACACGCTCATACAGACATCCAGATTTGGAAAAACGCCTTGTACGTGATAGAATTCGACAAGAAGTCCGAATAATCGAACGGTTGCTTTCAAGTGGAATAGCGGTCCCTTGTATTTATTGCGTAGATACCTCAAATTCTCAAATAGTAATGGAGTACATTGAAGGTCCAACGCTTGAGCAAGCTCTTCGTAAAGCTGATTTTAAGAAAAGACTGATTGAGACTGCAGAATTATTATCTTCAATTCATTCAAGGGGAGTTATCCATGGTGATCCAACAACTAGCAATTTCATGGTTAATGAAAAAATTTATGCCATTGACTTTGGCTTATCTACGGTATCTGATGATTCAGAGGATAGGGCTTCAGACCTCAGAGTGTTTTTAGAATCAATAGATTCCCACCATTCTGAGATTAATGGAAGAAACATTTTTCTAGATTCCTATTCGAAGTGGGATGGCTCTTCTTCGGTCTTAAAAGCCCTAGAAGTATTGGAACTTAGAGGGCGGTACAACCTCATGATGGGTTAGGCGCACTGTAATAATCCCCCGTATTGTTGATGAAGGGAGGCCTCCTATTACGTGATTAGTAGAATCATTTTTGCCGCACTTTCCGTATTTGCCCTTTCCCTATTACTTTTCTCTGCTGAAGCAGAAAAGTCGCCGTTGTGGGAGTGGGAATCGGACTATGCAGTTAATCATGTTGCAATCTCAGATGATTCTAGGAATATATCGGCAGCCTATGCTAGTTCCATTTCTCTTTGGTATAATGATACTCTGAATCCTAGAAACACAAAGACTGTTGGTTCAGGTATATCTTCTATGGTCATGTCTACAGATGGTAAATATGTCTTGATTGGAGAAGAATATGATACGACGGTCACCTTGTATGAAGATGGCGGTAAACTTTGGGAAACGAATGATTTCCTTAATACAGTGAGGGACATAGATATATCATCTGATGGGTCATACATTGCAGTGGTAGATTTTAGAAATGTCCATTTATTCCATAAGAGTAGCAGTGAGAAAATCTGGATAAATAACCATCCTAGTGAAGTAATGTCAGCAGTCTCTATTTCTCCAGATGGAAATTATATTGCAGCAGGAACTGAAAATGGGAAAGTTTACGTTTACGGTCGAGCAGATAATTCATCAGATTGGCTGCATGACGATATTCTTGATGAACGCATAATTGATATTGAATTCTCAGGGAATAGTTCACATTTTGTTTTTGGAACTGAAAGTGGAAGAGTCTATGTGTATGAAACAGTGAGCGAAGACGACGACTACGTTTTTGATTATAACCAACCTGAGGAGGTGACTTGTGTTTCAGCAGGCCCAGATTCCAGATATTTTGCATTCGGTAATCAAGCAGGAATTCTAACTATTCTGGATGTAGATCAAGGCAATTGGTGGGACGCTGATATAGGCGGTATAGTAACAAGCATTTCCTTTAACGGAATAGGAGACTATGTTGTTGCAGGTTCAAATAATAATAAACTGATGTTAGCAAATGTTTCTACTAGTGATGAATCATGGCGCACATCTACATTTGGAAGTGTTTTAGACGTTGCAGCGTCTCACCGTGGAGAAAACATTGCGGTGGCAACTGATGAGGGACTTGCAGTCTACTATGAAAGTCAACTTGATAATCAGGCACCAATAGCCACGATAAATTCTATAACTCCTACAATAGCACTTCCCGGAAGTTCAATTACTATGAATGGCTCTGCCTCCGATTCAGACGGAGAAATAGTGGCTTACCGTTGGCATTCATCAATAGATGGTGATCTTTCTAGCAATAAGATATTCACAACATCTAGCCTTAGTATGGGCCTACATGTTATTACATTTAGTGCACAAGACAATGAGGGTCGATGGAGTAAGAATATCTCAGCGGACGTGGGTGTGGGAGATTTTCCAGAGGCTGAAATAGTATCTGTGTCTGATTGCGACTTGTCTTCGACCTGTCTGTTAAGTGAGGGTTCGTCTATAATTTTTGAGGGCTCCGCAGCTTCCACAGCTTCTAACGATACAGAGGTAATTGGTTATCAGTGGCATTCTAGTATTGATGGAGAATTGTCAAGCCAAGCATCTTTTACCACTTCATCATTGTCATTAGGAACTCATACGATATCTTTCCGTGCTGTTAATGATATTGGATTCTGGTCTGCTAATGCTACGATGAGTTTATTGATTAATGGAGTTCCTGTTTCAAGTATAATTAGTGTAAATCCAAATCCAGTTCAGCCAGGAGAGGACGTATTGTTGATGGGATTAGCCACAGATCCAGATAATGACACTCTGACATATATTTGGAGCTCAGACACACTTCTTTTTGCAAATTCTCAAAATTTGTATGAAAGTCAGGATAATGGGTCTAAAGTTGTTACTACCGAATCAGATGTCGGTTCTCATGAGGTTTATCTAAGAGTAATGGATTCTAATGGAGTCTATAGTGAAAGTTCTCAAGTGACAATTGAAGTTCTTTCTCCTCCTTTAATTTCTGCACAGTGCGACACTGAAGCGGGGTTAGAACAAGATCTATTGTTTAATGCGATTGCTAGTGATAAGGACGGTTCAATAGTTCTTTACGAGTGGGATTTTGACAGTTCTACAGGAGATATTGATTCCGTTGACTTTTCGGGAGCTTCATTCGCCACACACTCATACAACGTCACACCAGATGATTCTTACTACACTGTTGTAGTTCGTGTTACTGATAATGATGGACTTGTTTCACGTGACACATGTACGGTAGAGATAGTTGAACAAGTGGATACACCTAAGGATGCAGCCGATACTTCTTCATCAAGTAGTTCATTGGGTTCCCTGTCAGAGATTGCAAGTCCGCCGATTATTGGTGGAATAGTGTTATTGGTTTTGATTATTGGTGGCGTTGGATATTATATGTTGACTAGAAATGATGACACACCATATGTCCCTCCACCTAAGTCCAAGAGGCCAGTTTCAGGTTCAAGTTTCATGGACTCTGTTGTTCCTGAAGTATCTCCAGTAAAAGAAAGGAAAGTTGTTGAGCGTAAAGTAGTAACTGATTTGATGACTATAGAATGTCCTGAATGTTCTTCACAGATGGATGTGCCCAACGTTTCAGGCATGCAACATGTTCAATGCTCTGAATGTGGTTTAGAAGGAGAGTTCGAAATCTGAAAAGGAGTGCATACTGCTATTTTATAGGGATGTTAATTATGGAAACACACCAAAGATGAAACGCGTAAAACTCATAAATGACCCAGC
>CAYFGG010000061.1:0-4838 GCA_964342795.1 uncultured archaeon
CTAGGAGATCACCATCTAGGAGGTTCACAGCAAGGAGTACTGGAACCTGTAGAAGCGCATGGAATGAAGATAATGTCCATGGGTTTCTTGGCTAACAAGGAAACGCCCGTCGTATGGAGAGGACCTATCGCGTCTCAACTTGTACAACAATTTCTTGGTGCCGTAGACTGGGGAGAACTGGATTATCTATTCGTTGACATGCCACCTGGAACGGGAGATATTCAACTCACATTGTCACAGGCGGTTCCGCTTACTGGAGCTGTCATTGTAACTACTCCTCAGGAAGTTGCACACACTATTGCTGAGAAGGGACTCCGAATGTTTCAGCAGGTCAAGATTCCTATACTTGGAATTGTTGAGAATATGTCCGGTTTCGTGCCTCCTGGGTCTGATGAAGTATTCCACATTTTTGGAGAAGGCGGTGGAAGTGCAGCAGCTGAAGAATTTGATTTACCGCTTCTTGGAAAAATTGCATTGAAACAGGATCTAAGAGAGGCAATGGACAAAGGAACTTTTGTGGATGATGAGAATATCAGAAACATTGCATCACAGATTGCACTGCAAGCTACTTCAATCGTGACTAATGAAGAATTGTCACCATTTGCTCCACAGGAGATGAATGTTGCAAATAATGGTCAGACTTTGGTAATCAAGTGGCAGGACGATGTAGAACATGTAGTGTCGTCTTTCAGTGTTAGAGCAATGTGTCCTTGTGCACATTGTGTTGATGAAATCACAGGTGAGAGATTAATCAAGGAGGAAGATATTCCGGCCAATGTGAAAATTCTAGAATCTGTTCCAGTTGGAAGATACGGAGTACGTTTCAATTTTGATGACCCTAGCCCTGGAGCAGGTGCAGGAATTTACACATTCGCATTCCTCCGTAAGCTTGGGGAAGAGGCTGTTGAGAAAGCATCCTTCAACGTTTAGTTTACAACAACTCTTATTAATCTACTTAGAGATGAAAACATTATGTTGGCACAGGAGATAAAGATTCGTGGTGAACCCACCGCAGATCCACAGAAGTGCAGATTTGTACTAGAACAAGATGTTCTTTCAAGGTCTTCTGTAACATTTAATCGTGAGTCAGACACTGAAAAAGCACCTCTAGCAAGAAAATTGTTAGATTTGCAATACATTGCTGAAGTTAACGTCACTGGTCAAGTAGTAACATTGACAGGAGATAATGTAGAAAGCTGGCCAGCAATCGGAAAAGAGATAGGTAGCATAATTCGTGAACAACTGATGAGCGGGGAACCTGCAATCTCAGAAGAAGTAATGGATGTTGGTAACAGTGACCTATTCAATCAGGTCGACCAGCTTCTGAAAGATGATGTCAATCCAAGCATTGCTTCACATGGTGGTGTCATAACTCTACAGAGTGTTTCCGATGGAAAAGCATACGTCACAATGGGTGGTGGATGTCAGGGTTGCAGTATGTCAAGCGTCACACTGAAGCAGGGTGTTGAATCCTATATTGTAGCCAAGGTGGATGGAGTAAGCGAACTAGTTGATATTACAAATCATTCTGAAGGGGAAAATCCATATTACAAAGGTCAACCTGTAGCCCAGACGGGCGGTGGTTGTGGTTGCAACGATAGTAGTGGCGGTTGCAGTGATAGTGGTTGTGGTTGTTAAACTGATTTAGCCGGGGTATCAGTTTTAATACTTGCATTATATTACCATAAAATCTTTACAAGAAAGCATGTCCGAGGAGACCGATTCTGAGAGTAATCCCCAAGAGGAAAATGAGGAAATTGTCGAGGAAGAAAAAGAAATTGAAGACGATGAAACAGAGAAAAAAGATGAAGAGCATGACCAATTTTCACTCCCAATGGGGTATGCTCAAAAATTAGGAATCGATGAAGAAGAGGAAGAAGAACCTGCTATCAAGAGAACAATAGCAAATTTGATTACCTATCTAGATGGCAAAAGCAGAACTGTTGTACTCGGGACCCTTGTTATTTTTGTTCTTAGTATTTGTAATTTTATTGCTTGGAATTTTACAGAATTAGAAAGTCTGAAATACATTGGAACAACGCTTGCATTCCTGATGTTGATTGCCGTTGGCTCAGGAATCTTGATATCCTTCAATGTCTACAATACTGATCTGAAAGTAAGCGAGGACATCCGAATGTCTGGACTTATCCTCTCCGTTGGAAGTGTATTGGTAACTCTTTTCTTCATGATTTATGAGATTCGTGAGAACTCATGCCTTACTGAATTTGCTGAAATAAGCTGTGAAGGAGATGTATCGCTTCGAGCTGTAACTACTGTGGCTGTCTACATTGGAAGTTTTGGTGTGGTGATGTTAATTTACGGATTGGGTCTTCTGGAAAGAAGTTTGGTCCCATATGCACTATTCATTGCATTTGGAGGATCACTAATACTTACTATTGTTCTACTAATGTCTGTCTTTGATTGGATAGAAGAATCGGTCTGGCTTTTGCTAATTCCTTTACTATTTCTAGGATTGGGTCTCGCGGGATTACATCACAGAAGATATCAATTGGCTGGATATGTCATAGGTTGTTATATTGCCGGCCTAGCGGGAATGGGATGGTTGATTGAGCCAAGTCTAGCCTCTGGTGGATTCATTGGTGGTGGACTTCCAATGACGGGTTCTGGGCTTCTATTTATTTTGAGAAGAACTGACAGAGAAGCTAGAGAGAAAATGCTAGGAGAAGCTCAGAATCTACTTGATAGTGGATATCCAAGCCGTTCTCTTGATGTCGCTGGAAGACTAATACGTAGAGCTCAGAGAGACGGAGTCCTGATGCAAGACTCAAGAATGTGGAGAAGTAAGGCTCGAGCACTAACTGGACACAGAGAATACGCCAGAGCAATAACCTACTACTCCATGGCATTGGAGATTAATCCCCACGATGAGAAACTTTGGTTTGAAAAAGGTAATCTACACAGAAAACTCAAGCAGTGGGGCGAGGCAGAAGAATGTTTCCAGAATTCAACCGAAATAAGTTATGTTTTCGGAGATGCATGGGTAAGATTAGGGCAAATGAAAGAACGCTTAGAGAAATTGGATGATGCTGAAGAGTCCTATCTGATAGCTTTAGAACTTGAGAGCAACCACGGTTTAGCATACCTTGGATTAGGAAGAGTACAATCAAAACTTGGAAGAGTCAAGGAGGCCCTAAAATCTGTAGAAAAATCAATTGCAGTAATGGGTGAGGATTACCGACCTTACATGGTAAGGGGAGACATATACTTCGGCCTAGGGGATTACGAAAGAGCAGACTCTAAAGGATATTCAAAGGCTGTGAACATTAGGCCAGATTTCAAGAGTGGCTGGAGAAAGTTGACGAAGGTCTATAGAGCACAAGACAAAGATGAATTGTTGATTATGGCACTATCTAGGATACTTGAAATTGATTCCGAGGATGAAATTGCACTCTGGGAAAGAGCTGAGGCACACTATGAATCAAAGAAACTAGGGGACTCAATGGGCGATATTCACAAACTCTTAGCTCTGAATCCAGGAAATCAAAAAGCTAGGAAATTCAAGGCCATGATACTTGAGAAATTAGACGCAAAGGAGTGGGAATAATGTTCAGGCTAAGGATTAGGGACCTTAAAAACGATTATGGAACTGGAAAGGAGAACCTTACGGCAGACTTCTTGCAAGCGATTGGTTTCCTAGGAACAGACGGTCCTAGGATAAGGGAGACAAAAAGGGCTAAAACGGGAATATTATTATTCACTAAATGTCTGATACCACAACCGACAAGATCTTGGACAACATCAGAGATAGCATCAGAATTGGGAGTCCCATTACAAGCAATCTACAGGCACTTGCAATGGTTACGAGAAGCAGGATTTTTGACCGAGGATTTTCCAGGCAAGGCTGAAGATCCAAAGAAGGTTAGATTATGGCATTATGACTTGCAGAAGGCTTGGGCTGGAGTTGAGAATCGAGCGAAGATATGTCTCGAGACTTATCGCAATATAGTGAACAATCTTAATAAGAAACTCAAAGAAGCAAAAGAGATGGTGCCTGATGGTATGATGATTCTAGACAAGGATGAGGCATTTGAGATAGACATAAGAGAAATTGAGATGAGTGGTGATCGAAACTATGATGAGGATTTAGGCGCACTAGGAAGAGGAATTGGACTGTTATCCAACCATCACCATCCATACAACGAATCCATGCCTTACAAAATAATAGATGAATGTTTCTTCCAAAGGCCTGACAGAGCATGGACTGCAGAGGAAATAGCTGCATGGATAGAGACCACAAGACCAACTGCATATAGACATTTGAACAAGCTGATTTCATTAGGACTAATTGAACGCTGTAGAGCTGCTGACGGAGGACCTCCAACAAGCGCTTTCCATCTACGGTATGGCTCGTTGGAAAAAGGATGGCATAAAATAGAGACCCAGATTGAACTAGTATTGGAGAAGTATAGAAAGACAATCAAGCAACTCTCGGAGAATTAATGGACTCTAATCATCCTGCAAACAATGTTGACGCTAAAGGCGATTATCTCAAAGGAAAGAGCATCTGGGTAGGCGTGACCGGGTCAGTTTCCTGTGTGGAGACTGTTGGAATGATTCGTGAATTGCTAAGATATGGGGCAAATGTCACTGTTGTAGCAAATAGGGCAGCACTAGAACTTGTAGGGGAAAAGTCATTGGAATTTGCATGCGGAAAACCAGTGATAAAAGAGATAACAGGGCAGGTTGAACATGTAATTGCAGGACACGAAGCCGACCTATTGATGGTGACACCCTGCTGTGCTACTAGTCTGGGAAAAATGGCGAATGGGATAGGAGATAACCCACCAATGTTGGTAGCTTTGACATGTATTGGAGCA
>CAYFGG010000062.1:0-4838 GCA_964342795.1 uncultured archaeon
CCGACGGTCTTAGGCTGAGGAAAGTCCCCTCTCCATGAGCAAAGCAGCCGCAAGGGGCCCGAGAGGGTCGGCAATGAAACAGAAACGACACAGCCCCACCATATGGAATGAGCGTCTAGGACGTGACGTCGGTGGAGGATTTGATGAAACGATCATCCCTGCTGGAGCAATTCCAAGTAACCGCAACGACCTGCTCGGGAGCGGTAGGTAGGAAGCATAGCTGAATGCCGCTAGCCGGAATTTCCGGGTAACAGAAAGGGGCTTACTCCCATCACCTGACAATAATATATTTGACCGACGATATCTATATAAACGTGCTTTGTTCCGCGCCGAACATAATGGCAGCAGAACATGTTGATGAACCAAAATGCACGCAAAAGGGGACCGGATGGGTTTCATTTGAAGCTAGTTCGAACCCTAGAAAAAGAAAATTGATAAAGAAAATAGTCAAGAAGAATTGGAAATCCTAGAAACAAAAGAAGAACCAAATATGATTCCTAGGGAATCAAATATCATATCCATCATAGACATGTGGCGTCCTGGCACAAAACTTTGATGGTATTCGTCTGAGAGCGCAAATAATATGCCAATCAAAATAGACCCACGTAATGGATTAATCGCTAGTAGTTTGTCTACATAAATCGACTGGAATAACAAAAAACCCAAAACTGAATACTCTACAAAATGAAAGAGCAGATCGATGTTTTCTATACCTAAGCGTTCTGCTGGAAGGCCATCCTGTGGGATGTGGCTGAGATAGGCTATGAAAAACATGTAGAGAACAGTTACAATTGTATAATATTTCACTATAGTTTACCTTCTCTCATAAGTCTCAAATCATCTAAATCATCGGAATCGAAATTATTGGGAGGTTCACCGTCAATCTGGTTAGCAATGTCTTGGCTTTCAATGGCCCAATACATGACCGATTCATCATTATTAGAGTGATTAGGGTGATCTGGGTCTTCATGATCATGAGGTGACTCATAACCATTATTGACTAACGCAACCAAATGGCCATACTCGTGGACAAGGACTGATTTCTCTATGTCTTCTGCTGATATCAATAGAAATGCAGCATCCTCAATCTTTTCTTTGAATATAACAAATGATGATCCCTTGTAGGCCAAGCCAAGAGTCTGATCATTGTCCTCATATTCTCCATTTAGATACAATATATGTATAATGAAAGTATTACCACTCTTGTATCTCTCCCTTTGGGCCTTTTCAATGTTGAGTATCTCTTCCATCGAATAACTACTATCTGTGCTTCCAAAACTATTCTGACTGACAGATATAGATGTTTTGTCAGTTGTCTCCTTAATTCTTTGTTTTAACAAATCAACCGCGTCGGAATCAGGCGCATGTTCGGTAACATAATCAATCTCAATATGCAACCGAGGATATTTATCAGATTGTAAAATCTCATAGCGACAGGCGCCCGTTAAATTTTCACAAGAGACTATCTCGTCCTTCAAGTCTTCCAGACATCCGGGTGTGGTCAAAACTAGTATAGTAGCAATGACCAAGAATTTACGCATGCTTGTAACTAAAATAGCTTCATTAAAAAGCTATCAGTAAATGGAACCCAAAACTAATCTTGGGTCTGGATAATCTAGTAATGCTTGAGATATCTCCTCTGATGAAACAACTCCTGGAAGATCATGGGTTTCAGGCTCTACTAGCGATAATTGAAAGTGTAAATGAGGATCCCAACCCCCATTTTCGTGTGAATCTCCAAACCAAGCAATCACAACACCTCTCTTAATTTTCTGACCAATTGACTTATTTTTTACAGAATTAGAATCTAAATGACCATAAAGAGCCCATACTGGACTTCCAGATATAATGTGTTTAGTGATTATTACATATCCATAGTCTCCGGGTTCAGGGTTATAGCCAAAATGTGATATCTCGCCATCCATGAAAGCCATGCACTCGGTTCTAACGGGTCCGCCAATATCAATCCCAACATGTATATTACGAATTCCTGAGAATATTGGTGTATTGTACAAATTAGGTCGGAACTCGTTATATTTTCCTATATAAAAATCAGTTTCACTTGACTCCCAAGAACCAAGACTTAGATCGAGAACCGTATAATCTGTAGGCAAGTTAACAACTGGATGAAAATGCTCACTGCTCCAATTGATGTTAGACATCCATAACTCCTTCTCCAAGGTGAACATCCTCAGAATAAAGATTCAAACTCCCATCAATGGTTTGCACATTAAGCGAACCGTCGGGATTTATTGACTTAGCAACACCTGAACCAGAGTCCCAAGTAATCTGATTGGAAATCAAGCAATCATAAGAACTGTACTTAGATATTATATCTTCATTAGAAATCACAAAATTAGATTTAAAGAATGTTAGAAAATCATTCAGAAAGATGGTTTTATCTACTTTAAAATTACTATCTGAGAGGCTTGTTGAAGTAGACAATGGCGGTATGTTGTCAAAGTTCAATCCTATGCCAACAACAGCTATCTTTCCATCATCTTGACACAGTATACCTCCTAACTTCTTTCCATTTAGAATTATATCATTGGGCCATTTTAATCTCAATCTGGAACCTACATTAGATAGAGCCTGAATTATACTAATACCTGAGACAAAAGGTAGAAGATGATGTCTTTCAGATAAGAAAGAAAAGTAAAATCCCCCAAACGGAGATATCCACGGACGATTGCCGCGGCCCCTACCTTCAGACTGTTCAAAGGACAGAATTGAGTCATTGATTCTCGTCAGATTGTCAAATGCCCATTGATTTGTTGAATTTACATTATCCAATATATGAATCACAAAAATGCTCCGAGGTCCATCTGTTTAATTTGTTCATTCTCAAGAGTCTCTTCTATAGCTCCAAATGCAAGCTCCAGTCTTTGCTTTACAAAGGAACGAGAACTATATTTTTCAGATATGTTAGTGGCTATCTCTCTATACTTAGAAACTGATGCTGGAGATATATTTAGCTGAAGTTTACCTCCGCAAGAACATGAGTGGCTTAGCGGAGGGCGTCTGTATTTTTTGGAACATTTCTTGCATCTTACTCCTTGTGTGGAGAATGAACGGAGATTGCCTATGATGTCTCTAATAAAATGCTTCTCGATGGTCATATTAGCTACGTATGTGGCATCAGAGGCTCTGGTACGATCTGCTAATTCCAAAGATGATAGAGCTTTGTCACTCATAGAATCAAGAGTAACATATCTTGATTCCACTGGTCCCTGATTTATACTGGATGAATCATGTGTGAACCCATAATTCTCATATTGTTCAGGAGTCTCAAGTCTCTTTGATACTGTGTCTAACATATCATATACTGAATATGGCTCCAGCCGCTCCACAGTTTTTTCGTAGAATTCCAAACTATACTCAGTGTTCAACTCGATATTATGTGCTTCACTGTCAATCTCCGTTGGATCAATTCTTGTTGAAAGTACTCTGGGAATATCCATAGTACCGCCCCTAGTTGTTGGAACAAAACTGTTTGAATAATTCAATAAACCATCAACCAGAAGCATAATCGAATCTTCATCACCATCACAATTACGCCTTTTTGCTGCGTGAAGGAATGGATGGCCATACTGGGCCTTGGCATCTGTAAAACCAATTAAACGAGTTAAAACCCCTGCAGATGTATGAGGGCTAAGACATATCATTAGATTTCCAATAAGTTCCTCTGGTTTAGAATTAGGTGAAGTGCCATAAAATGAATCCATACCATACAATCTTGATAACTCCTCATCTACAAAATTTGAGACCTTTACAAGCCATTTACCTGCTCTCTCAGATATGACAAGATCCTGTACTTTCATTTCTAGTAGCTGTTCTTCAGATTCTAGAGGTTTTCCATTTACATCCTTTGAATAGCCTAATTCAATTGCCTTTTCTACAGATAGGCCTATCTCTTTTGGATAAAAATGCGTTAAAGGAAGATCTATCATATCATAACGCAATGTACCATCCTTATAGACGCGGAGATCGTATTTTGCTCTTAGTATACCCTTTTCAAGAGTCTCAGGAACTTTATCTCCCGACATCAAGCCCTTTACGCCTTTTATTTTTGGTAAGATACCCGTTTTTGTGTTATTCATTGCCTTAGTGATTAACTCAGAGACATCAACTGTCCTTCGACGAGGCTGCTCTTTAACCATAGTCAATGAATTGCAACAACGTATTGCTATGGTTTCTTTCTGACAGTCCTTACAGTACCTTAACTGAGCCTCTATTTCGATAACTCCATGCTTTCCTCTTGAGAAACCACTTTGACTGCTAGATTTGAGGGCTGTATTGACCAGTCTCTGTGAACCTCCTGCTTCACCTAATGGGAAAAGAACGTTCGGAGGTGGCTTCATACGCCTCTCATTTGCTTTTTCAGGGCGACCCATACTAGCTCCAATTCGTGTTGGAGCTCGATTTTTTACTTCAATTCCTGATAAATGCGATACTAATTCCAGAGAATCGTCTGTCTCTATAATGTCTACAACTTTCTCAATAGAATCATCCTTTAATTTTAGTCCAAGTGAATTCAGCAAAGAACCTGTGCCATCTTCTAGAGAAATCCTATTTTCATTTGTCTTGAAGAACATACCTAATCTGACAAATATTTCCTTGTATAGTAACGGAAAACTGTTGTTTCTTACATTATCAGCGTTACGAATCAATTGATTTCGAAGATCTCTGATTTCATTAGCCTCCAAATCTGACCAAAAATAGGTGTATCTTGGATGCAAAGGCAATTTATTTTTCTTACAGAAATCAAATAAATTTTGAAAATCTAAATCTCCCTTGTAAGGCTCAAGTTGTAAACTTCTTATTATTGAGTCCCACCA
>CAYFGG010000063.1:0-4662 GCA_964342795.1 uncultured archaeon
ATGGTAGGTACCATAATCATAGGTATAGGAATTGACAATTCAATTCAAATCACAGAAAGAGTTAGAGAAGAAGGAACTCATCCTGAAGGAATTCAGAAAGCTGTTGAAAACACTGGACAGTCTGTTGTAGAAGCGACTTTCACAACCATGGGAGGTGTTTTCTCAGGAGTTATAATTTCACTTTATAGAACGCAGTTTGTAGGTCTTAGAAATTTCTTTGGACTTATCATCACACTAGTTCTTTTCTCTCTATTAATGGCTGTGTTTGCTCTTCCAAGCTTTTACCACGCTTTGCATTATCTAAAACAAAAATATGCGGAGAGAAATTGGAAAATTAAAACCAGATTCAATTAGATAGCATCTCTTGTACGGCTAGAACTGCTTTTCTTGCGTAGGGCTTCAAACGGTCTTTAATCTGTTCCATTTTAGCGCCTGGACCTATGATTCCATAGCCGATTGGTTTCATCGAAGCTAACTGAAGATCGATTATACCTTTAGTTACTGCATGACCCATGACTAGACCATGATCTGTCTCTCCTTTCTCAATTATTCCAAGAACAATAGCTCCATCTATTGATTCTCTCAAAAGTAAGCGCTTCAATTGTAATGGAACCTCCATCGACCCAGGAACCCAGCATATCTCCTCTAAAATCAGGTCATTCTCTGAGGCTGCAATCTTTGCCTCCTCAACCATTTGTTCAACAAGTTCCTTGTGGAAATTACCTGCCACTATTGCTATTGAATCAGCCATTTATCGTCTCCTTTGAGACTACAGATATTGTGTCTACCATGTTTCTGGTCTGAGTTTCAATCTCTAGGTTAATACAATCCCCAACTTCTTTATTGCCTAGATTTGTCAAACGTAAGGTCTCTGGAATCAGATAAACACTGAAACAATTGTCTGAACGATTGACGTCTCCAACTGTTAGGCTGACTCCATTCAAAGCAATGTACCCTTTAGGAAAGATGTATCGCATTACTTCTGAATTAGTCTGGAAAGTGAGAACATGGTTGTTTTCGGGCTTTTCTATTTGACATACTGTGACTACATCGGAGACATGCCCTGAAACCAAATGACCGCCAATCTCATCCCCTAACTTTACCGATCTTTCAACATTTACAATATCTTTCTCTTTTACATCATTCAAAGTAGTTACATCCAATGTCTCCATCATGACATCAAAACCTAAACAATTAGAGTTAATGGATGAAGCTGTTAGGCAGACGCCGTCTACACAAACACTACCTCCAATCTGCAAACCTGAAGAAAAAGCAGAATTTGTTTCAATCTCCAATCTGTAAAGACCAGGTTCTTTAGTAATGCGAGAAACCACAGCTGTGCCTTCAACTATACCTGAAAATACCATTAGTCCTCATTCTGAACCATATTTCTTTTGATAAATTTTCATTATCTTTGAAATTATCTTGCGTGAGCCGGCTAAATCCTGTTCCATTTCTGGTAAACGAACTACCTTAACTTCCAAACCACGCTCAAGTAGTTTGGCTGCGAGTTCATCTCTAGTGAACAGCCTTTGATCGAAGCCTAATGCAATGACGTCGGGCTTTATTTCTTCAACTATTATGTCAAGCATATTGCCTGTTCTTCCAATAACTACTTGATCAACTGGTTTTAGATGAGATACGACCTCTGCCCTCATTTCATCTGACAAAATCGGTTCGCCTTTCATTTTTCTAACAGTGTCATCATTAGCCACAATCACAACTAATTCGTCCCCATGTTCCTTAGCTGCATTCAGAAAATGTGCGTGTCCTGAATGGATTATGTCAAAAACTCCGGTAGCAACGACTTTCATTGGCACTCCTCCACAATTTGTCGGCCCTCTAAAAACAAATGGCCCCTCTCTTCAGCCCATTCCCTAGCTTCCTCTGGTGATAATGCCTTACCGTTATCAGATAACATCTCACATCCCAATGCTACTGGATTTAGGCCAATATATTCCATAAGTGCAACAATTAATTCTGTATGTCCTTTCCTTCCCTTTAGAACTTTCTTATCAGCAATACATACGGGAACGTGCCCCGGTATCCGAAAATTGTTAGCCAAATTTAATCTTGCTACTTCATCCGGCAAATCCATAGAATCTGCTATAACCTCTGCAAAAGATATAGCTGTAAGTGATCTATCGTCATCTGTTATTCCTGTAAAAGTATCTTTATGATTCATGAACAAAGAGAAAGAAGAACGTGTATCATAAGGTAAAGAATGACTCAGCATAGTTTCAACTGAATCAAATCCTTTTGAATCTCGAATCAATGAACTATACATATCTTGCGCAAATGGTAATCCTAACTTTTCTGATGCCAAATAAGATGATGCTAAGAATACCATCCCTCCCCCTTCTTTTCTTAAGAAACGAACATTAGATGATGTTGCTCGTTTGGCTGAAAAAAATATGTCTGTTTCACCCTCTCTACTAGAATCATCAAATATTAGAATTGGTTCTCCATCGCTAAGTACTTTTGAGATAGAATCAATTGGCAATAGACTGCTGTTTACTGTTATTTTTATCCCTCACAAAAGTTTAACTTTAGTGCTTGCATTAAATAATTGTGTATATACTCAAAAATGAGTATTAGCTCAAATCGTAGACTACTCTGTCTAAACTAGCTGAAGACGTAGCTCTCTGACTTACGTATCTCGTACAAGACAAATCTCCTGCAACTAATTTAACAATCATTAAAGAACCGGGATCTCTGTTACAAATCAAAGGATCCTTATCTGGAGACGTGTAAAGATCATATCCTCCCCACTCTTGTTTCCAGCTCTCTGTAAAATCATAAGCAACTACTAGCCTCTCGACTTCTGATTCTTCAGTATGCAGCAGTGAATAATCACCTGCCGAGTATGAGATATGACGTGCTTCCCTAAATTTGGGTTTCAAACCTGTGGAAGCTGTAAGGAAGTCTAGAAACTCAGAAGACTCCCAAAAATTGTAAAGAACTGCTTTTCCTTCATCACGATTATAATATCCTATTTTCTCGTGCCTTCCCAATTTTGGCTTTTTATTGTCTGAAATTGGTTCCAGAAACTTGGACAAGCGTATGAAAGGAATATCGCCTGAACCAAAGATTCTTTTTAGATTCAAAAGAGTGGGTTTCTCCAAATAATAGAAGTTTATCTCAGCCATGATACCATCCTGTAACTGTCAAACGCTGTATATCTATCAAGATTTCACTGACCTCATGCCAAGAATTGTCTGATACTTCAAACATTATCAAAGAATTGTATTCGGGAATTATACTATCTACTAATTTGGATTTACCTGTATTATCAGCCTCGAATAAATTGAGAGCACCTCCCATTTCTTTATTTATCTCTGGAGTTAGGTGTAAACTGTATGCTATGATTCGACCTTCTACTTGATCGTCGTGTGGAAGAAGAAAATCTCCCAAACCGTAGACATAAGCGGCCATATCTATGTTTGACAATTTTTTAACATTAAATGACTTAGAGACATTGTCCCGCCAAGATTTATCGCCTATATCATCACGAAGAATATTGATTGCAGGATGATTAATATCTGTTAATTCCACACTTGCCCAATAGCTGAACAAATCTGACTCCTTGAAATCATATTCCAAGCCTGCTAATGCATCGATAACTAAATCCAAAGTTGGTTCATCCAGAAAGTCCTTAACAACAACATGCGGGAATGGCTTTGATTTGATTTTGGGGATTTTAGCTACTTTACGCATCATTCCTCCTTACCCAGTTCAGCATTCCTTCAACTGAACCTAAATGCGTAGCTGTTTGGTGAATTCCATGATTCATATCTGTTTCACTAAGCCCATACCTAGTATCAAATAAAATATTCACTATTTCTTCAGCTGAACTACCTTTCCTGTAGCCTTCCTCAACAATTCCCATCCAAATCTCAAATTCAGATTTTACTTGTTCTATTGCACCTTTGGCAGGTCTAGGTCCAAAGTGGGTATGATGAAGATAAGTCAATTCAAGATTTGACATCTTATCTATGCTTTCAAGGGCTAAATCATGACGATAGTATCCTGGCGTTACAGGAAATGAAGTGTTTAAATCAGAATACCATAATCCTAGAGAATCTCCGACAAATGCCTCATCACCATAGATCCATGTTATGTGGTGTGGAGCATGACCAGGCGTGTGCAGTGCAACCATTGATGATTCACCTAGTGATAACTCATAGGCATCATCTGCCGAAATCAGATCTGACTCAGGTATTGGAACAGGTTTTCCATAGAGTTCAGCAATCTTACCTAAAAAGTCCGCACTACCCTCCCACCAACGATCTATATTTGCAACATGAGCATATGCCTTGGGATGCACAATCGCTTTAGCATTAGGACATAAACGCATCATATGGCCACCTCCTCCAAAATGATCTAGATGGATATGTGTAGGTACAATATAGTCTATATCTTCCAATTTGATTCCCATAGAATCTAGGCCTTCCACTAGGTTCGAATTGGAACTTGCTGGTCCTGTCTCTATAAGCACAGTCTTTTCTTCTATAATCACATACACTGATACGAAACGCTTCTCACCATGAGGCATAACATCGAACCAAAACACAGTGTCACTATGTTTGTTTATTGATGGGGGCACAAATAATCCATAGAAAAGGGGTTTAAGTTGACCGACGGCCTTATAGTGGGCTATGG
>CAYFGG010000064.1:0-4627 GCA_964342795.1 uncultured archaeon
GGTGGCTCAGCTCCACATCTAAGGCATACATTCACACAGGTCCAAGGAGGGGGTATTTTGTGATTTATGCTTTAGTAAGCTTTTTCTTAGGCTTGATGTTCCTCCTATGGATGAAAAAATACGCGCCAAATCCAGAACTCAGTAAAAATGCCCACGTAAAAAGCATTGATGATTACAAAAGGATGTATGAAAAATCAATCAATGATCCTGAAAGTTTCTGGGAAGAACAAGCAAACCGCATTTCTTGGTTTAAAAAATGGGAAAAAGTATGGGACTGGAATTTCGACGATGCGTATATAAAGTGGTTTGAGGGGGCAAAACTTAATGCATGCTATAATTGTGTTGACCGGCATGTTGAGAATGGACATGGCAAAGAAATAGGTCTAATTTGGGAAGGAAATGACCCTAATGAGAGCAAAAAATATACTTACAATGAACTTTTGGAGCAAGTACAACTAGCTGGTAACGCCTTGAAGAATCTGGGAGTAGAAAAGGGTGACAGAGTATGCATTTACATGCAAATGATACCGGAATTGGCAATTGCAGTTCTGGCTTGTGCTAGAATAGGTGCAATTCATTCCGTTGTATTCGGAGCGTTTGCTCCTGATAGTCTTGAAGCGAGGATTAACGATTCAGAATGTAAGGTACTGATAACACAAGATACTGGTGTTAGAGGGACTAAGGCTGATATTCCAATGAAAGATAATGCGGATGTTGCAGTCAAGAAAACACCCTCCATAGAGAAAATATTGGTTGTAAAGAGAACGGGTGCCACTGTTGAAATGGATAACGAAAGAGATGTATGGTGGCACGAGGCCATGGATTCAGCAGATACGAGTTGCCCTGCTGAAGAGATGGATGCTGAGGACCCACTATTCATACTATACACAAGTGGATCCACGGGAAAACCAAAGGGAGTTATGCACACAACCGGAGGGTACATGGTTTACACCTCTACAACTCATCATTACATTTTTGACTATCATCCTGGTGATATTTACTGGTGTACCGCAGACATTGGATGGATAACTGGCCATTCCTACATCATATACGGGCCTATGGCAAATCGAGCCATCACGATGATGTATGAGGGAGTACCCAACTATCCTGACTTTGGAAGGTTCTGGGAAATTGTTGAAAAACACAAAGTCAATATTTTCTACACTGCGCCAACTGCATTAAGAGCCTTGATGAAAGAAGGCGACAAATGGCCCAATCAACACAAACTTGATAGTCTGAAATTACTGGGTACTGTAGGTGAACCGATTAAAGAACCTGAATGGTTGTGGTATCACAATACGATAGGAAATCAGAAGTGCCCTATCGTTGATACATGGTGGCAAACTGAAACTGGTGGAATACTCATAACACCGCTACCTGGTGTAACTTCCACAAAACCTGGATCTGCTACCCTACCCTTCTTTGGAATCATACCTG
The DNA here is from genome assembly GCA_964342795.1 of uncultured archaeon. GTDB lineage: Archaea > Thermoplasmatota > Poseidoniia > MGIII > CG-Epi1 > CG-Epi1. Next base: position 1,438 of record CAYFGG010000064.1, read on the forward strand.
AAATAGTGGATGATGAGGGAAATGTGCTTGAAGGAAACGGTGTTGAGGGAAATCTAGCTATGCAGAGGCCATGGCCCAGCATGATGAGAACCGTTTACGGAGATCATCAACGATTCTATGATACTTACTTTGCCAGATTTCCTGGGAAATACTTCTCTGGTGATGGTTGTAAAAGAGATGAGGATGGTTACTACTGGATAACTGGAAGAGTTGACGATGTTATCATAGTTTCTGGACATAATCTAGGAACTGCCGAAATAGAGGGAGCCATTGGAGGGCATCCTTCAGTTGCTGAGGCTGCAGTGGTAGGGTATCCACATGACATTAAAGGAAATGCAATCTATGCTTTCGTGACGCTTAGAACTGGAGAAAAAGTAACGGAAAATACCAAAACTGAGATAATCCACAAAGTAAGAACCGATATCGGACCTCACGCCTCACCTGAGAAGATACAGTTCACTGAGGGGCTTCCCAAAACAAGGTCTGGAAAGATAATGCGTAGGATCTTGAGGAGTATTGCATGTGGAGAAGTAGACAAACTAGGAGATACGTCTACTTTGGCTGACCCCAATGTAGTTGACTCTCTGGTAGATGAAAGAATCTAGGACTGAGGCTGTAACATTTTCTCAGGATTGAGAATCTCCGTCAACTCATCCTCTGATAAATCGGTCTTTTCGAGAGCTGTTTCCATCACCGTCTGACCTGTGGCATGAGCTTCCTTAGCTATCTTGGCCGCATTCTCGTATCCGATTACCGGTGCAAGGGTCGTGGCTAACATCAATCCTGACATCAAAAGATCGGGTCCTCGCTCCGTTGCTTCCAGACCTTCTATGCATTTACTTGAGAATACATTAGAAGATGAGGTCAAAAGAGAAATTGCCTGAAGAAGATTATGTGCGGCAAAAGGCATCATCGTATTCAGTTCAAAGTAACCTCCTTGGGCGCCTTGCACAAGTGCTGTATCACATGCAATAACCTGTGAAGCTGCCTGAATAACAGACTCCGGAATAACTGGATTAACCTTGCCCGGCATTATGGAAGAACCGGGTTGGACTGCTGGCAATGCAATCTCAGCCAATCCTGCACGAGGGCCTGAACCAAGCCATCGAATGTCGCTTGCTATCTTCTGTAAACTGACCGCGAGACCTCTCAACACTGCACTAGCCGTAAGAGCACCATCAAGACTTGACTGGGCCATGAAATGATTGTCTGTTTCGTATACTTCAACACCTGCAAATCTAGAGATATGTTGACAGGCAATCTCTGAGAATCGAATGTGTGTATTGACACCTGTACCTACTGCAGTACCTCCTAATGCCAGAAGTGATAGTTCATCCTTGACGAGAAGTAATCTATCCAGAGAGCGTTCAACTAGCCCTGCAAATCCTTCAAATTCTTGACCAAGGCGAATTGGAGTGGCATCCATCAAATGAGTTCTGCCTGTTTTCACCACAGGCATAAACTCTTCGGCCTTATCCTCTAAAACCTTCTGTAAATTCAATAATGAAGGGCATAATTCTTCCTCGATTTCCAATAATGCAGAAAGATGAAGTGCTGAAGGAATGACATCATTCGATGATTGCCCTTGATTCACATGATCATTGGGATGAACTTTAGAGTCTAAGCTCTTTGAGCAAATATTGGCAATGACCTCATTCGCATTCATATTGGTCGAGGTTCCCGAACCAGTCTGAAAAACGTCGACCGGGAAATGATCATCATATTCACCATCTGCAACTTGAAGTGCTGCTTTGACAATAGTATCACGCATTTTTTCGTCTATAACTCCAAGTTCCAGATTGGCTTCAGCCGATCCGGCCTTGATATAACCCAAAGCTCGAATGAACGAACGAGACATCTTGAAACCGCTAACTGGAAAATTCAAGACAGCTCTTTGAGTACTGGCACCCCAAAGTGCAGATTCTGGAACTTCCATAGAACCCATTGTATCTGATTCAGTCCTAGTGTACGGATCTGATGGCAATGTTCCTGTAAGGGAAAGTGAACTTCCCGAAACTTTACCTGCATTTTTCTTGATTGATTGGCGTAATTTCTCTTTTCGGCTTTCAGGACACTCAAACATGCCAAATTTTGGGAAACGGACGTGGCCCTCTGCTAAATTGTCAAGATGAACTTTGAGCATGGAATTGATAGAAAGGTCTGAATAACATGCTTCAACATAATTTTGAAGTCCAGCACGTACTTCTTTTGTCACTCTTATAGAGGTATAGCTGTCTTTTACCATATTATCGTCAGTAAGCAGCACCTATAAAAAAGTATGCAATTTGCATAAATATGCATTTTGCATACATATATTTAACATAAAAACCCCTATATTTTAGATTTTTCGCTATTTTTTTACCTAAACGGGAGCATAGGGTGGAGGATTGTGTGGATCCCAACAAGTAACGTAAGTTTCATCTAAATCGTCAAGTTTTCCCATCAGTAAATCAGAAATCTCAAAATCGAAAACTGAAAAGTTTTCGATTATGCGGTTCTTATTAATCGATTTAGGGAGGACTACCATTCCTCGCTGCATTGACCAACGGATTAATACTTGGGCAGGAGTCTTACCAAGTTCCTCAGAAATGGAAACCAAACGTGGTTCATCCATTCTTTTAGCGTGAACCAATGGACTGTAAGCCTCAACTATAATATTCTTAGAATTACAATAATCCAGCAAGTCTTTCTGGTAATGGTATGGATGGAACTCAACCTGATTCACTGCAGGTAAAATACCAAATTTTTCCTCTAATTCGGTCAAATGGTCAATAGTAAAATTACTTACTCCTATCGACCTACAAAGGCCTCTTTCTCGTAATTCGATTAGTGCTTTCCAAGAATGATTGCGTTTCTCCTTGAGTGGCCAATGAATCAAATAAAGATCTATGTAATCACAATTAAGTCGATTAAGGCTCTTTTCACAGGCCTCAATAGCCTCATCATAACCTTGATGCTTATTCCACAATTTAGTAGTTATGAACAATTCATCCCGTGATACTCCAGAATCATTGACTGCTTTTCCCACATCTGACTCGTTATCATAGGCTCTAGCGGTATCTATGTGCCGATATCCGGTTTCAATCGAATCGACTACAGCTTGGTAAGTTGCCTGACCTGGTTCCGACTTCCAAGTACCCAAGCCAACGACAGGTATCTCAAAATTATCATTCATTTTCATAAACAATTG
>CAYFGG010000065.1:0-4619 GCA_964342795.1 uncultured archaeon
TAGGATAGGGTGGTTTTATACTTGACTACTTCTCGTCTTCAACTTCTTCGTAATCTACATCGACGACATTATCGTCATCAACTTCAGGCCCTTCACCTTCAGCTTGATTCTGAGCTTGTTCCTCAGCTGCTTGCTGATACGCCATCTGGCCAATTGCCTGTGATGACTGTTGGAAATCTTCCAAGGCTTGTTTAAGTCCATCAAGATTATCCTCTTTCATAGCGGCTTCGAGTTTTTCCTTAGATTCTTCGACCTTGGCTTTTGTATCATCATCTACTTTGTCTCCAAGATCCTTGATTGCTTTGTCAGTAGCATAAATGAAAGATTCCGCTTGATTTCGTGTTTCAACTAGCTCTCTGATTTTCTTGTCATCTTCAGCGTGCTTCTCAGCCTCTTTTACCTTCTGTTCAATCTCATCATCACTCAAATTCGATTTAGAAGTAATCTCTATTTTCTGCTCATTATCTGTTCCAAGATCTTTAGCTGTGACATTCATGACGCCATTTCTATCTATATCAAAAGATACCTCAATCTGAGGAACTCCGCGTGGTGCTGGAGGTATTCCGACTAATTGGAAACGACCTAGAGTGTCGTTGTCTGCCGCCATTGTTCTTTCACCTTGCAAAACATGAATTTCAACTGCTGGTTGGTTGTCAGCTGCAGTTGAAAAAATCTTAGATTTATTCGTTGGAATTGTGGTATTACGATCTATCAAAGGAGTCAACACTGAACCCTCTGTTTCTATACCTAAAGTCAATGGAGTCACGTCCAAAAGGACAACATCCTTTACGTCTCCAGCTAGAACACCTGCCTGAATAGCTGCGCCCATTGCAACACATTGCATTGGGTCAACACCTCTCTCTGCCTTGCGGCCAACAATCTTTTCGAAAGCCTCCTGAACTGTGGGCATTCTAGTTGGACCACCAACAAGAATTACCTTGTCGACGTCACCTGACTTAATCTTTGCGTCCTTGAATGCCTGCTTTATCGGTTTTTCACAGCGGCTGATTACAGGTCCAACTATATCTTCTAATTTAGCTCTGGACAAATCATGCTCTAAATGCTTCGGACCACTAGAATCTGACCAAATATATGGTAGATTAATCGATGCTTTCATCGTGTTGCTGAGTTCTATCTTTGCCTTTTCAGCAGCATCACGAAGACGTTGCTTTGCTGCCGGGTCATCTCGAAGGTCTATTCCATTATCTGACTTGAATATCTCAGCAAGATAATCTATGATGGCTTCATCCATATCTGTTCCACCAAGCTCATTATCACCTGATGTCGAAACCACATCAAAGACACCGTTATCCATCTCCATAATTGTAACATCAAAGGTTCCGCCACCCAAATCTAGAACTGCTACGGTGTATTCCCCTTCCTTGTCAAGTCCATAAGCTAGGGCCGCTGCAGTAGGTTCATTTATGATTCTCTCGACCTTAAGACCTGCAATTTTACCTGCATCAATGGTTGATTGTCTTTGATTATCGTTAAAATAAGCTGGAACTGTGATTACTGCTTTCTCAATATCTACTCCCAAATGCGCCTCAGCATCAGCCTTTATCTTCTGAAGAACCATTGCTGATATTTCTTCAGGAGAATATTTTTTCTTCTTGATGGTAACTCTGTGTTTGGTCCCCATCTTTCTCTTGATGTGCATAATCGTGTTATTTGGGTTCAGAACCGCTTGCCTCTTGGCCGGGTCCCCAACAATTCTCTCTCCATCCTTTGTAAAGGCCACAACAGATGGGAACATTTTGCCTCCAAATGTTGAACCCTCTGCTGACGGAATGATTACTGGTCTTCCTCCCTCAAGGTATGCTGCTTCGGAATTGGTTGTTCCGAGATCTATGCCTATTATCACTTCTTTTGCCATTTTACTCACCTTCTACTTCCACTTTTTCACTTTTTTCTTCAAGATTTTTTGATACTACTACCTTAGCTGGTCTTAGTATTTCACCCTCTAATGTATAACCCGACTGAATCACTTCAACAATCGTATTAGGTTCAACACCTTCCTTTTCTACAGTTGTCAAGGCCTCGTGCTGTCTAAAATCAAACTGTTCACCCTCTGGATCAAATCTTTTTATCTCAAAAGAATCCATGAAAGCGGACAACAATTTGTGTATTCCCAAGATGCCGTTCTTAGAGCTGGTAAGGTCAGGATAGTCGACTTGCACAGCTTTCTCAACCGTATCTATTATATCCAAAAAATTAGAGACTACCTCACCCTTCAATCTTAATGCTTGTTGATCTCTATCCCTATCTATCCTTTTACGGAAATTGTCAAAATCTGCGACAACCCTCAGAAATTTTTCATTATAATCATCAACTTCTTCTTTCAATTTCTGAATCTCCTCTTCTGGTGAAAGAGTATCAGTCTCCTCTGTTTTTGGCTCTTTGTCGTCTTTATTCTTCTTGGATTTCATCGGTTATGAACCTGAGGTTGTTAACCACTGTTTTCGAAGAAAAAAGTGACTATATAAAATTTCTTAATCACTTCAAACCGAACTTCTCTCTAACTTTAGCGACCCTTTTACGATATTCTTTTGGCAATTGATATCTTGCTATCTGTTCTATTTCTGTCCAATTTCTTTGAAATTCTTTCTTGGAACTTGTTGATATTATCTCCTCAAAACGGTCCATGTAGTAACGGGTGAGCCAAAGATAATAAGCCGAAAATCCAAGAATTATCAAACCTGATATCAGTACCCAGATGTCATAATCTCCCATGAACTCAAGAATAGCCTTTGGAGCTAAAGTTTCGTGATTAGAATACCACCTTCCCATCACGCCCGTAAATACCATAAACGAACTCAGGATTGTTCCGACCGTACTAACTGCCAGCATGTGCTCCTGAAGCCAATCGTTCAACTGCTTTCTCCAATCACTAGCCATTATCCTGCGGATTAATGGTCAAGTATAAAGATTACGCAAAAAACAATAATATCTGGCATCTTAATAGAAAGTGACAATGAACGTTGCCAAAAGAATGGATTTATTGGGGAGCGAAACGGCTTTTGCGGTTTCAGCTGAGGCGGCAAAACTAGGCTCAACTGGAAAGAAGATCTATCCTTTCCACCTTGGCGATATTAATCTCCCAACGCCTCCAACAATTGTAGCTGCGGCAAACAATGCGATAAAATCAGGTAAAACTGGATACTGCCCTTCACCGGGAATACCTGAGCTAAGAGAAGCTCTGGCAAAGGATGTTGGAAGTGCAAGGGGACTTGACTATGATATAGATAATGTCTCCATACAGCCTGGTGGCAAACCAAGTATTGGAAAATACATTGCATCAATGATGGAGAAAGGAGATGTGGTTCTCTATCCTAACCCAGGTTACCCAATATATGAATCACAGATAGAATTCTACGGAGGGACCGCGCACCCCTATGGGTACGTGAACAGCAAGAATGGACTCAGATTAGATTTCGATGCAATAGAAGATGGAATCAAAAAAGGTGGAAAACATATCTTTTACAACAATTACAACAACCCAACAGGAGCGTCATCTCCTGATGAAGAGATGGATAGGCTGTCAAAGTTGGTTATTGAAAATAATATGTTTCTAATATCTGATGATGCATATTTTGACACACTCTATGATGGAAAACCAAAATCGATAGCAAGCCTATCTGGAATGTATGATAGAACTTTGACTATGTACACATTCTCAAAGAAATTTGCAATGACTGGATGGAGACTTGGTGGGGCCATTGGGCCTAAAGAGGTCATAGAGCAAATTACCAGACTTAACGTCAATATGGAATCTTGTACCACTCATTTCATTCAACATGCTGGCGTTGCTGGACTAAATGCCCCAAAGGCAGAAACTGAGGCAATAATCGATGAACTAAGAGTTAGAAGGGATATTCTAGTTCGTATATTGAATGACATAGAGGGTGTAGAGGCTCATGTGCCTGAAGCAGGATTCTACGTATTTCCGAAAATAACTGGTTTAATGCGAAGAATGGGATTTGATGACGTTGAAGAATTTAGAAAGAGTGTTTTGAATGAGACTGGTGTGAGTTTCTGTTGCAGGCACCACTTTGGAAGGCCACTAGATGGAGAAACTGATTTCTATATTAGAATGGCGTTTTCGGGAATAAGTAAAGATGATTTACAGGAGGGAATGAATCTATTCACTAATTGGATAGATTCTAATTCAAAATAATGGCCAAGGCAATGTTTGGTGCTGGATGCTTTTGGGGTGTTGAATACAATTTCAACAAGGTTAAGGGTGTCAAAGAGGCTACATCAGGTTACAGTGGAGGAAAAGTGGAAAACCCTACATACGAACAAGTTTGTACTAATACTACAGATCATGCCGAAGTAGTCCTTGTTGACTATGAACCGGATGTAGTATCATACAGGGAACTACTGCAGCTCTTCTGGGAGAAACATGATCCAACAAAGCTAAACAGGCAAGGACCGGATGTTGGCACGCAATATCGATCTGCCATTTTCTATTTTGATGATGAGCAAAAGAAAGCTGCCGAAGACTCACTAGATGAAAGACAAAAAACCATTGGAAACAGAAAGATTGTCACGGAAATCACAAAAGCGAGTGATTTTTGGAAAGCTGAGGAATATCACCAGAAATACTTTGAGAAACA
>CAYFGG010000066.1:0-4581 GCA_964342795.1 uncultured archaeon
CGTCCGCTAGAAGTTCAATTTCCAGTTTGTGTTTATCAATGAATTTGCAATGCTTTTTCTCATTGTCTGGGCTCACACCCAATATTGAAGCGCCATTCTTCCCAAAATCCTTCTTTAACTCTGTAAATTCTCTTGCTTCAACTGTACACCCAGGCGTGTCATCTCGAGGATAGAAATAAACGACTAACCATTTACCAGTGAAATCTCCAAGTTTAACGTTTTTACCATCCTGATTTGGTAAATCAAAATCCGGTGCTTTTTCTCCAACCTTAAGTATTTGGCTCATAGTGGTATGTTTCCATGCTTACGTTTAGGCTTTTCTTCCCTTTTGGTACCATATCTTTCCAGAGCAACCAATAATTCTTTCCGCGTATCTCTTGGGAAAATAACTCTATCAATGTAGCCCATTTCGGCTGCAATATATGGTGATGCAAACTTTTCCTTATACTCTTCCGTCAATTCCTGATGTTTCTTTTCAGGATCACTCGATTCTCCTATTTCTTTCCTGAATATGATGTTTACAGCTCCTTCTGAACCCATTACTGCGATTTCAGCAGTTGGCCAAGCAACATTGAGATCAGCACGTATGTGTTTTGATGACATAACATCGTAGGCACCACCATACGCTTTTCTCGTTATAACGGTCAATTTTGGAACCGACGCTTCTGAAAAAGCGTAGAGCAATTTCGCCCCATGCCTGATAATTCCTCCATGTTCTTGTTCAGTTCCAGGCAAGAATCCAGGAACATCCACAAAAGTTACTAGAGGTATGTTGAAGGCATCACAGAATCGTACGAACCTTGCAGCTTTAGTCGATGCGTCAATATCCAGACAACCAGCCAAAACAGACGGTTGGTTCGCTACGACACCAATAGAGTGTCCTTGTAGTCTTGCAAAACCCGTGATTATGTTCTTTGCCCAATGTGGTTGTATCTCAAAGATATCATCATCAAATACAAGATTGATTACGTCTCGAATATCATAGGGTTCATTTGAACTATCAGGAATTATGCTGTCTAATTCATCTATCGATTCTTTACTACCGTTATACTCCAGAATAGGTGCCCCTTCTGCATTATTCTGAGGAATATAGCTCAGTAATTCCCTTAGAGAATCAAAAACATCTTCTTCATTTTCACAAGCTAAATGTGCAACGCCTGACACAGAATTATGCGTCATTGCACCCCCTAAGTCCTCAAAAGTTACATCTTCATGAGTTACAGTCTTGATGACATCAGGTCCAGTTATGAACATATGACTGCTATTTTTCACCATCAAAGTGAAGTCAGTCATAGCAGGGCTGTATACTGCACCGCCTGCACAAGGCCCCAATATTAGTGAGAATTGAGGTATAACTCCAGAAGAGGTGACATTGCGATAGAATATCTCTGCATAGCCTCCTAAACTCACCACACCTTCTTGAATCCTAGCTCCCCCTGAATCATTCAGCCCAATTATTGGACATCCAGTCTTTGAGGCCAAATCCATTACTTTACATATCTTTTGAGCATGTGCTTCACCTAAGGCACCTCCAAATACGGTAAAATCTTGTGCAAATAGGTACACAGTTCTTCCATTTATGGTTCCGTGCCCAGTAATTACTCCGTCACCTTCAGGTCTCTTTTTGTCAAGCCCAAAGTTGCTATTTCTGTGTTTTACTAAGGCATCCAACTCTACGAATGAATCTTGATCTAACAATGCATCTATCCTTTCCCTGGCAGTCATTTTTCCAGCATTATGCTGTTTCTCTACTCTTACAGGGTCACCTTTCATCGCGTTATCGAGTTTTTTCTCGAGATCCTTAATCTTTTCCGGGGTACCCATTAGTGCCCTATTGCGGGACTTCTATAACTTTGTGGCCAGTCCGAAGCACTTAACATCCGGCCTCAATAACCCGACGTGACTCAAGGCGTCCGTGGCACTCGAGACTTTTATCCAGAGGATATGAGATTAAGGAATTGGTTGTTTGATAATTTTACAATCGCATCTCTTTCGCATGGTTTTGAGGAATATGATGCGCCTGTTTTGGAGCATGAAGAATTGTACACTAGGAAACAGGGCGAGGAGATAACCAAACAATTGTATAATTTTCAAGATAAGGGAAATCGTGACGTCTCCTTACGTCCTGAAATGACTCCATCTCTAGCCCGTATGGTCATGGCTAAAGCAGGAAGTTTACCAATGCCAATCAAGTGGTTCTCAATTCCCCAATGTTGGCGCTATGAACGGACTCAGAGAGGTAGGGGAAGAGAACATTATCAATGGAATGTTGATATTTGGGGAACAACTGAAATATCTGCAGATGCCGAATTAATTTCAGTTCTCGTGACATTTTTTGAAGAAGTAGGCCTCACATCGGGAGATATTGTAATCAAAATAAGCAGTCGTAAAGTTTTGGAGGAGGTTCTAGGAAACTTGGGCGTTAAAGGCGATCAGTTTGCTCAAACTTGTATTATAGTAGACAAAATGGGCAAACTTCCTTCAGAAATAATTGAGGAACAACTATCCGAGCTCGGTCATTCTTCAGAGGTTGTATCAAGCATTCAATCGGTTCTTGGAATCAAAGATATGAAGAGCTTGAAGAAGTCCTTGGAAGACAAAAGCGCAGCTGTTTCAGAACTAAACACATTATTCGATTTAATTGATTCTTATGGAATGTCAGATTGGGTTGAATTTGATGCCTCTATTGTTCGTGGTCTTGCATACTACACCGGATCGGTTTTTGAGGCACATGATAGGGAAGGAAAATTCAGAGCAATTTGCGGAGGAGGAAGGTATGACAATCTTCTTTCTACTTTAGGAGGAAAGGATCTTCCTGCAACAGGTTTTGGTTTTGGAGATATGGTGATTATGGAATTGCTATCTGAGAAAGGTCTGGTTCCTGAACTGATAAGTGGTGTTGATGACATTGTTCTCCCTCTAAATCAAGATTTGAGAGGTATTGCAGTCAAAGTGGCATCATCTTTACGTTCGTCAGACAGAACTGTTGACTTAGTATTGGACGATAAAAAAATAAAGTGGGCTTTCAAGCATGCTGAGCGTACAGGGGCCAGACGTTTAGTTCTGATTGCTCCTGACGAATGGTCACGTAAAATGGTTAAAGTTAAAGACCTTGAAACTGGAGAAGAAAGCGAAGTATCTCTTGAGGATATTTAGACTTCACATTCATTTAGCGACTTATCTTCTCTTGTTCTGATAATTATTGGAAATTCAAAGCACAATTGTCCTTTGTCATTTCTTTCCTGCCTACTTTGATATTCCAATTCTACTGCAAACCAATCATCTTCATTAAGTTCGGTATCTTCTAGTTTGTATCCCTTTTGAATTAATTCTGAAGTTAGATTGTCCATGTTTTCTTCTCCTAAACGGCCACCACCAGCCCAACCACAATCAACAAGTACTGGTTCGTCAAAGAATGGACTATTCTCGTATTGATGTAACCTAAATCTTGCAAAACGGACCTCGTGTTTCCCAGATCCTGGGCAAACTCTAGTGACTATACAGTCTGTTGTTTCAATAAATTTGAATTTGTATGAGCCCTTTCTCTTGGGCTTACCGTTCATAGTATAGGTTATACTGTCTTCAGCTTTTCTTAGAATGAAACCTTCCCAACTATCTTGTTTCGCCTTCGATGCTATTTCCTCAGAGAACGTGCTAATTTCTCTTTCTCCAAAGAATTTTGTTATCTCTAATCTTTCCAAGAAGGTTCTATCGGTAACATCCTCGCCATACCAAAATATAACATCAAAAACATTGTACTTGAATACATACCCATCAGATACCAAAGAATCATATTTCGACTTTGCTTTGGCTTCAGTAGTGGTTTCAGTGGTCACAGCTTTCAGAACTTTTGGGTCTTCCTGCCCATTTTCATCAAAGGCAACAAGTTCGCCAATAACCAGTGACTCATCAGGAACTTTGTCTAATGCATTTTTTATTTCATTAACAACTGATAAAATTTCAGTTATGGGTTTTATTCGTCTAGTGTAACCTATACGTTTTTCTCCAGTATTATGAAGTAATATGCAAGATCCATTGTATTTTCTCTCAGACAACCATGTCCCATCGAAAGGATTATCTTTTTCTTTTATTTTACTGATTGGCTTGCATGGCGCAAAGGATTGGGTTAAGGTCGAACTAACAACTATTTCCTCACCTATAATCGCATCCTCTTTATTCTCAACATATCCTTCTTCTTTCTTTTTCTTTACTTTTCTTTCAAATTCTAAAATTGCCTGTTCTTCATCCGAGGTTTCGTTAGATCTGCCTTGATTCTTTCCATACACGGTTTCCTTAGTGATTTGCCTTTTTCCATCCTCATCGTCTTTTGAAGTCCACCACTCTGTGATTATTTGATTGCCATTTACTTCGATTACCATATGCTTCAATCTTCCGGTAAGATGTAGTTGGTACAGAGTCGTCTTCATCGTTAATATCCTATAATTCAGGTGTATAAAAAATGGGGCGAGGCCCGGGAGTCGAACCCGGGACGAGGGATCCACAGTCCCCCAGTTTAACCAACACTAGCCTAGCCTCGCCAAGTCTTTGTGAATTGAAGAGGCCTTAGATAAAATTACTTGA
>CAYFGG010000067.1:0-4451 GCA_964342795.1 uncultured archaeon
TTCCAATGTCTGGGTCGTAACTTTCATCTTTGTAACCAGTATAATCAGGAATTCCAAAGTTCAAACACCCAGTATTGGAAAAGCAGTACGCAGGTAATCGGTTCTCCCTGACCCAAAGCGAGTCTTTCAGAAGTTTCTCAGCGTTTTTACCCCTGAGTGTCACCTTACAACCGATTGGCGCACCCAATCTTATTCCGAGATCACGGTTCGTTGATTTTGATAATGTTCTTACTGGTTTACATCCACTGATCTTCTGCAAGACAGTCTCTGCCTTAGCGAGCCTCTCCCCAGCCTCTCCAACACCGATGTTCAGGACGACTTTAGATATTCTTAGTTCCCGCATTGGATTCATACTTTAACCTCCGGCAGTGAGACCATTGCTTTTTTGTCACCAACAACGAAAGTGTATGGAGTTATAGTTTGGAAATCCTTGTACATAACCAGATTTGGTTTGGTGCTACGGGTCACTTCATGACCAGTAATCTTTGTGATAGAACCAACGTGAGCTCCACCAGTGATAAGTGCATGAGCGCCTTTCTTGAATTCCAATACTTTCTTTATCTTGAAATCAGGTAATGATACCTGCATAACATCGCCCGTCTTGATTTTCTCTTCAGACAATATGTTCGTACCATCATGAAGATTCAATTGGGTTTTTCCGCCCTTTACGGTGGTTTTGTTCTCTACACGTACCAGTTTCCATTTTGCCTCAGTGGCTTTGATGGAAACAAATTGAATCCTACCATGCTTGTCAAGCAAAGTTCGGAAATGCATTTTCATTTTAGGTATAGAAATAACATCCATTAATCCTACAGGAGTCTTTGGTTTTCTGACAACCCTTTGATCAATCATTATAGAACCATCCGTAAGGATAATTCTGGCTTCTCGATTATTATCACAGACCTTTAGATAATCTCTCAATATAGTTGAAATTGGGATTGCACCTTCGAGAGAGTGTTTGCCAGGCATTGGCTTCGTGGTCCAAGTTCTTTCTTTTCTGGCTATATTCCATGAACGTGGAGCTACCAGACGTTTCAGATGTCCACTACTCATTTGCTCCCTCCCTTCAATCTTTCAATCAATTCAGCTTTCTTACCGCTAACAGGCAATCCTTGTTCCTTCAGAGCATCCTTCAGTTGAGGTACAGTCATACTGTCATAATCTACTTCCTCCGCCCCTTCGTCAGTTTCCTCTTCAGTTTCTTCCTCAGAGGCCTCTTCTTCGGCCTCTTCAACAGGACCATGAGTCTCAGCTTCATATTCATCCTCAGCAGCCTCGAAATCAGATACTACGTCATCCGTCCATTCGACAGATTCATTGACGCGATTGAGTAGATTTCTTCTTCTTATGTCTGACCAATCAGGATTGATAATCACTAAGTTTGAAGCATCAACGGGCCTCTGTAGTTCAGTCCCATCAGATTTGAAATAAGTGTACCCTTCGATGTAAATTTTACGAGCCTTACGATCGATTTTAGCGACCTTTGCCGCATTATTTCCCTTTCCTTCTCCTCTTACAATAAGAACTCTGTCGCCCTTTCTAACAGGAATAGCTCTAGGATACATGAATCCTCTTGCTAACTGCCGCTCTCGGAGACCACGATCGATTGGCGCCGACATTTCACGATGTCTACGGTGATAAGGTGCCGTGTAACGGGCGAGTCTCTGTTTTCTTGGTTGCTTTGAACTCATATAATCCTCATACTATGGTCGTCGCCGCTGCGGCGATACGGGGCCACCTCTCAGCTGCTTCTCTGGAAACGGGCCCTTTGATTCCAGATCCCTTTGTCTCGCCTTGTTCATTGGTCAAGACAGCTGCATTATCCTCGAATTGAACCATTGTTCCGTCGGCTCTACGATATGGTCTGCGGCATCTCACAATCACTGCACGGACTAACTGCCGTCTCATCTCCGGATTTCCTTTCTTTACAGAGGCGACTACCATGTCACCAACACCAGCAGCAGGAGATCTACGATGTACTCCTTTGTAATTCAGAACAGTGACGATTTCTACTGTCTTCGCCCCACTGTTATCGACACAATCAATTCTAGCGCCTTGAGGTAGACCTCTCATTTGTCTTCCAGCTATGCCTTTCATGGATCCCTCCTCTCAATCACAACGAATGATTTAGTCTTAGATAATGGCCTGCATTCCATCAGGGTCACATTATCACCTTCACCAGCACCAACACTAGCTGGGCTGTGCGCATTAATCTTTGATGAACTACGCGCATAACGCTCGTACTTAGTATCATATTTCATTTTGTCAATTTGAACAACCACAGTTCTCTGAGCTCTAGCCTTCAATACAGTACCTTTCAGTATCTGTCCACGAACTGAGAGAGTACCATAGAAAGGGTCATTTGGGTCACCATCCCAAGGGTTAGCTGGTGCATCGACGTCAATTCCGATATCCTTAGCTTTATCCTTACTCATGGTTTCACCTTCTTTATCCTGTCCTGAGGACGATATGCGATTTTTCCACCCAATATTTCTCCGCCACTGAAAGCGAATTTCCCAGGGCGTTTACTGACGACCTTTTCAGATCCGTTCGCCTTTATGACAAGCGTTTCACGCGTCTCATTAACTACAGTTCCAGACATTCCGCACAAACTGGGGTCACTGTGATGTGTAACCTCAACATGTTCTCCAATGAATTCTCCTCTCCCGTCCATTATTCAACCTCCACCGGGAACCCCATGTCTGAGAGTACCTCATTGACTTTCTTGATATGAACACCTTGAAGTTCGATTACTCCACCTTTCGAAGTCCCTCCTGTTGCACATTTGGTTTTCAACTGTTTTGCAAGGTCATTGATATCAACACCTTTTCCGACACCTTCTATTATGGTGACCAGTTTTCCATAACGACGTTTCTCTGTGCGAACGGTGATGGATTGCTGTTCCCTTACAATTTCTTCCATTGCAAGGAGCTCTTTTGGCAGACCAGTTAGTGGATCAATTTCAACCATTGTTCTCAGCCTCCAATTCCATCTCACGTTCAATAGTCATAATCCTAGCAATCTGTCTCTTGATGGCCCTCATCCTTCCTGGAGAGGTGGGTTGACCTCCCATAGATGCGATGCCTCTTTCATTCATGAGTTCAGAGCGCAGTTCCTTGAGTCGAGATTCCCTCTCCTCAGCTTGCATTTCTCTTATCTCGGAAGGTTTCTTCAGACTCATTCCTCTTCACCTTCCTTTTTATCTTCATCTTTTGACGCTTCGGCCTTTTCTTCTTTCTTCTCGGCGGGTTTTTCCTCTGTATCTTCGGCTTCTTCTGGAGTTTCTTCCCCTTCTTCCGCCTCAGTTACAGGCACTTCAGGTTCAGCGACTTTAATCTCGTCAGGCAATCTGGCGTCGGGCTTCATGATTGCAACTTTAACCCCAATCGTCCCAGGCTTCAATTTTGCCTGAGCTATACCGACATCCATCAATTCAAGTGCAGTCTCTCCACAGAATTTGATGTGCCCTGAAACGAATTTCTCAGTACGGTGCCTCAAACCAGTCAACTTTCCAGCGATCGTTATCTGACAACCTCTTGCTCCTGCATCCATTATACGCTGAAGCATGGAATTTCCGGCACGTCTGTAGTTCCATCCTCTTTCCAGTGCATTTGCCACTTTAGACGCCATAATCAGTGGATTCAAAGCAAAATTAGTTACTTCTCCAGCTTCCACTTGTAAATTCTCATAACCAAATTTCCTTTCTAAATCATCAGTAAGTTGTTGGATATCACTGCCTTTTCTACCAATAACCAGTCCAGGTCTTTCAGCAGATATCCTGACGTGTGTCCCTAGAGGCGTTCTCTGTATTGAAAGTCCTCCAAATCCAGCTCTTGCTGTCTTCTCTTGTACATGCTGGTGAACTTGTACACGACGTACACGTTCCTTCAACATCTCCTTGACAATGGTCATTTAGCTTCCTCCAGTACGACTTCGACGTTCGCACTTTCACGTCTCTTTGGCGTTGCTCTTCCCCTAGCTCTTGGGAATCGAGCCTCAAAAGTGGTACCTCTTGAGGTTGCAATGTGCAAAATCCTCCAGTTCTCAACATCGATGTTGTTAGCCTCACCATTGTTTCCAGCGGATTCGATTACTTTGAGTATAGCGGAAGCAGTCTTCACAGGGTATCTTCCGGTCGACATGCCCTTACCTCTACGGTGACCTACCTTTCCATCGTGACGCATGAATGGGACAGCCTGATTTTTCTCTATAACTTGTTCCAGATAGCTTTTGGCCTTTTCTAGTTCCATTCCCTTTATCGCTCTGCAAACTTCTCTGGCAGCTTTAGGCGATATGTTGAGTCCAGTGCCGCGAGCAGCAGCATGTACCTCAGGATCATATGGGAACGAGAAACCTTTCATAGTATCACTTCAGCGGCATAAATTTCGACGATTTTGTAGCACCGACTCCCGGCCCAGTATGGGTTGGTGAGGTTCTCGTGGGGGCTAATT
>CAYFGG010000068.1:0-4367 GCA_964342795.1 uncultured archaeon
TTCATCTTCTTCATCGTATTCATCTAATCTACCGTTTCCATTATGATCCTCGTCTCCATCATTTATTCCGTCGCGATCGGTGTCTAAATCTAATGGATTGGTGGTGGTATTATTATCCTCATCTGGCTGCCAGTTCTCATAACAGTTTGTTATTGAATCTCCTTTTTTGTTTGTACAAGGCAATAAATTGTATTCAACTTCCCAAATATCTATATTTATTCCTAATTCAAGCCCATCGGTCAAACCATCGTCATCACTATCATTGTCTATGGGGCTTGTTCCATGAGAATGATATTCATCACCATCACTTAAGCCATCATTGTCCGAATCAGAGTCTAGAGGATGAGAACAGAATCTCCCTGTTAAAGTATACAACCTACATAGGATTTCATCATCATCTTCCAGACCATCGTTATCACTATCTTTAGAGAGAGGGTCCGTTCCAGTGTCCGAATCAATGTCAATATATATTCCTGAATTGGTTTCAACTCCATCTGGAAGAGTATCGCCATCCGTGTCTGGATTGAATGGATCAGTCCCAATTCCTTCTTCATATTCATCACTTAAACCGTCTCCATCACTATCACTTATTTCGTAATCAGTTCCAGGTTGCGTCCCATTTCCAACTACATTGTCAGCTTCTCCAGTGGTGGTTTGTGCATTCATATCACAAGTTGGGCATTGAGTAGATGACGTCGGTTCAAATTCTACCCATCCAAGTTCGTCCAATAAGACTTCAGCGTATGCGTGCCCATGCAGCATGGTAATTACTCTCGTATCTTCTTCTATTGAGTAACCAGTACTTTCTCCATATCCATTACTTTCCCAAGTCTCAGGAGTATAAACATCACCAGGTCCATTCCCTTCAATATATCTCGCAGGTATCCCATTCAGTCGTGCTAAGACAGTGAAGGCAGACGCAAAATTTGTACACTTTCCTGATTTTGCGCTATTGCCAAATAAGAAGTAATCAACAAAGTCGTGTCCACTTGGCGTTAAAGTTCCATTAATATTGTAATAATAATTGCTTCTCAAATAGTACATTATAGCTTCAGCTTTTTCATAGTCGGTTGTCTTTCCTTCAGTTATCGAGGCAGCCAAATCATAGACGTCATTGTCAGGCCCACTTCTAACGGGGAAATTTGGTAATTCAACTAATTTTGAATCAAATTCAGAAGGGGCATTTGCAGCTTTTAAAACCGCTTCAGGCCTGTTATACTCAGTCATTGTGAATGTATAGCTCTGAGCATACCCATCGACTTGTAAGTTGAAAGCACTATCCATGGTAACAGGATTAGCAATGAAGACTGAATTGGTGTACAAGGCAGTTGAAAGATAACCTTGTGCTGGCATTACCCAGTCCATAGTGTATTCGAACTGTTGACTTGTAACGTCTGGATGCGTCACTAAGTAATCGTAATCGTAATCAGGAGATCCAGTGTACCAATATCCAGGGTCATCATTTATGCCAGTTTCAATATCATATTGTTCACAGCCGGGTGCGGGGCACCATTGACTACGTGTGTATGTGTCTGTAGCTGCATCATATCCGTTATCGTATATGTGTTTAGCTGCAGTTCTCCAGTATTGAGGATTTGAGGTAGGCTCTTCACAATTGTCACAGGTGACAGTGAATTTTACAGCCATTAAAACAGCTAAAGGATAGAAGCCTTCTAGCCCTCCACCTACTCCGTTCGCATCTGGCTGTGGAGTCCAGTCGTTGTTTTTTGCCATATCCTCAGCCCATTGAGGTAGAGGAGGATCATCATCCTCTTTGTCAGATATCCCATCTCCATCACTATCAGGATTGTTGGGATCAAGATGGTCAATCATATTCTCATACATATCAGGGATTCCATCACCATCGGAATCCTTCATTTCTTCGCTGTCCGGAATTCCGTCTCCATCAGCATCAGGATCCATACAGTTACTGATTCCATCACCATCTAAATCTCCCTCACAATCGTACAGGTCTTCCATATTTGGAGGGACAAAATCTTCGTTCACCAAGTCATTCCAAAAGTCTTGCTCAGCTAAGTCGGAGATACCATCATTATCCATATCAAAATCATTAGGGTCAAATCCTAGAGATATTTCATACTCATCAGATAGCCCATCACCGTCACTGTCTCTATAGGGAGGCTCACCATCGTCACCCAAAATGTCAAGATTTTCTATGGTAGATGCTCTTGAAAGAAAAGGAGAATATGGTAAAGCAGTTAGTAGTAGGATGGCAACAATCAAGGCTTGATATCTTTTCCCGCGCATAAGATAAATCCGGTACTCCAGAGAATAAGTATCAATATATCATTTAGGTCTAGTCAAATGGCGCCCGCGCCGGGATTTGAACCCGGGTCCTCAGCTCGACAGGCTGAGATGATAGGCCAGGCTACACCACGCGAGCGCGATGGCGGACCAGAGCACTTCGTATATAGCCTTTGCCAAAAAAACTTACATTCCCATATTTAGGCGAAATGTTGGATTTCCAGCTTCACTATTGCCAAAAAATTCCTCTGATTCCCCTTCTTCCATCATAGCTCCCATCAGAACGCCAACAGTCTCTTGTAAAAATCTAAGTTCGACCTGAAGCTCTGAGATTGTCTCCTGAAGCTTCTTTATTTCATCTGATTCTGAGGTCACTGAATAGGAATCTTGTGCCCCCTTATAACAGTATCTTTAATTTTCCAGTTTCTCCTTGAGAACAGGTATTATTTCGAAAAGATCGTTCACAATTCCGTAATCAGCTACTTTGAATATGGGCGCGTCTTGATCCTTGTTTATTGCAACAATAAATTTCGATCCACTCATGCCACCCAGGTGTTGTATAGCTCCAGATATTCCTATTGCCATGTAAAGATCAGGACTGACAGTCTTTCCAGTTTGTCCAACTTGATGTGAATGTGGCACCCATCCTGCATCAACGATAGCTCTGCTTGCCCCGGCCGCAGCACCCATCACTGCCGCCAGTGGCCTTATCATATTATCGTAATTTTCTGGGCTTTCTAATCCTCTTCCACCGCTAACAACTATGCTGGCCTCCGTCAGTTCAATTGTTCCAGCTCCGACCTTCTCGATTGAAGTTGTATTTAGGGTTGAGTCTGGTATCGAACCAGAGAAATTCTCTATACTTCCTGACCAAGATTCACCTACAGGATAAGCATTGCTTCGTATACTTGCAACTAATGGCCCATCAGGATTAGATTTAGCAAGAACTTTACCTGCGTAATTAGGCCTTACAAATCCTTCGCTAGTTGCTTCTAAACAATCTCCTAGGTAGCTCCATCCTAGTTCTGCAGCAACTCTTGGCCCCAGATCTTTACCCATAGTGGTTGCCCCCATCAATACTCTGCTTGCATTGTTCTGTTCTACAACCTGTGAAACGATAGATGCATACTTCACAGGATCATAATGTTCTAATGTGTCGTCCTCAGCAATTACTATTTTTCCTGATGCCAGTTTCATCGCAGCTTCTGAGATAGTCTTACCCATCACTAATCCAACTACGTCTCCCATCCCAGCCGCGACGCCAGCGACCTGCTGTGACACGTCCTTTATTCCATCACCATCTACTTCTCCAACTAGAACAACGGTGCTCATAGTACCTTTGCCTCCATTTTTAGTTTTTCAATTAATTTTTCAACCTTTTCATTCGCACTTTCACCCTCTATGATTACTCCTCCACCTCTTGCAGGAGGGAGCGAGCATTCAGTAGTTGGTACGTCTATGCTTTCTTCATCACCAATCTCACGATTCTCGAATGGCTTTCTCTTAGACATCATTATGTCTTTCAAAGCGGGAAATCTAACTTTGGTCATGTCCTTCTGACACGTGATTAAGGCAGGAGTAGGTGTTTCAATTACCTGTAAACCCCCCTCAATCTGCCTGTTTGCAGTTAATTTCCCTCCATTCAATTCTAATTTGGTGACTCCAGAGATGTTTGGTATCCCTAGTAAATGAGCAACCATTGTCCCAGTTGCAGCCTGATAGTAATCGATTCCTTGTACGCCACAAATAACTAGGTCCACCTCCAATTCCTTTACAGCGTCAGCTAATACCTTTGCATTGGATGATGGTCTGTCTCCGCGATAATTAGGTTGTCTTAGAACGATGGCCTCATCAGCACCAATGGCCATCATTTTTCTTAGATCTGTATCAATACTGGAATCATTCGAGAAAAGACTTACCAACGTTACTTTTCCCCCTTCAGCTTCTTTGAATTGAACTGCCTGTTCGACAGCGAATTCATCATATGGGTTTACCATATATTTGAAGCCATCTTCCTTCATCTTTCCATCTATTATCTCTAGCCTAGATTCCGTGTCTGGAACCATTTTGATTAAGACTGCTATGTTCATGTTTCTGCCTCT
>CAYFGG010000069.1:0-4331 GCA_964342795.1 uncultured archaeon
AATGGGGGGAATGTCATTCAGAATTTCAAGGTCAAGGAAATGGTCTATGAAAATGTTGATGGAGGAGGAGATCCAGGAACTAAATCTGGAGACAAAAGAAAGATGATCGGAGTTAGGGGAGAACATGATGGAAAAATGCTTGAATTTCACGCACCATTGACAATAGGGGCAGGAGGTGTTTACTGTCCTGTTGCTGATTCATTAATCAGAGAAACCTACGACCAAGATCTGGTTGATAAAAAGAAAAAACATTACAGTGCTGCTTTTCGACAATATTGGAAGGGTGTTAGCAATGTAGAAGATAAAATGGGAGCGATAGAATTTCACTATGTTGAAGGTGTGCTTCCTGGTTATTTCTGGATCTTTCCTATTGGAAATGGAATAAGCAATGTCGGTTTTGGAATGGCATTAGCAGATATTTACAAACAAGAAAAGAAATTGAGAGGATTACAAGAATTTGTGATAAATGGAAGATTTGCAGAGAGGTTCAAGAATGCTGAACTCATCAAGGGAAGCAGCAAAGGTTGGCAACTTCCTCTTGGGTCCCCAAGAAGAATAAGCACCAAACCAAGAAGAGCCTTTGGAAATGGATGTATGTTAGTAGGAGATTCAGCAAGTTTGGTTGATCCTTTTACTGGAGAAGGGATTGGAAATGCATTATTGTCTGCAAAGTTATCAGTTAGTTTGTTTGACAAAATTGTGGACAGAAATGGTTTTCCTCTTGAAAAAGGAATGAAATACCAGAAAAATATGTGGAATGTTCTTGGAAAGGAACTAACGAATTCATACAAATTACAAAATTACACTAGAAGAAAATGGTTAGTCAATTGGTTCGTAAGAAAAGCAAAGAAAAAACAAGAATTAAGAAAATTGTTAACTGAAAGTCTAACTTCTAGAGAGGCGCAAGTGAAACTAACAAGTCCTTGGCTTCTTTTCCGTTATTTAGTCTTCTGAAGCTGAATAAACAGTATTGGACATTAACATTGCTACTGTCATAGGGCCTACGCCTCCAGGGACTGGAGTTAATTGACCGGCAACATTCTTTACATCAGAAGAAACATCACCAACAAGCCCATTATCAGTACGATTTACGCCTACGTCTATCACAACTGCCCCTAGTTTGACCATATCTCCTGTGATTGTATCTGGACGGCCGACTGCTACAATTAAGATATCTGCTTTCTTGCAAAAGGCTCGTAGATTAGAAGTACGACTATGACAGAGGGTTACTGTAGCATCCACACCCTTCTGTGACAAAAGCAAGGATAGAGGTTTACCCACAATTGTGCTTCTTCCAACTATTACGACATTCTTTCCTTCGGGATTATTTCCTGATCTGTAAAGCAATTCAACGACTCCAGCCGGAGTGCATGGCCTCATTACAGGACTGCCCTGAACAAGCTTACCTAAATTGAATGGATGAAAACCATCAACATCTTTTCTTGGATCAATCTTGTTCAAAACCTTCTCCAATCCTTTAGGAAGAGGAAGCTGAATAATTATACCGTCTTCACTTGAATTCAAATTAGATATAAGTTTACTCAACTCTGATTCTGTAGTTTCTAAGGATAGATGATGGTGTGTAAGGTCAATACCAACCCTTTCAGCAGCATTAGATTTTGCCTTTATGTATGAGGCAGAAGCTGGATCATCACCTACTTGCACAACGGAGAGCCTAGGTTTCTTACTCATTTTAGAAACCTTGTTTTTCAACTCAGATTCAATATCCTGAGCTATCTGCTTCCCATCAATATTCATTGCGCTCATCCTAATTCCTCCAGATTATACAATTCTACTTCAATACGAGGGCCATCTCCTTGTGCAGCTATTCTTTTTCTGACAATCAATTCAGATATCTGCCCATCATCATGATACAATACTCCACTAAGGCCGTCTTTTACAGACTTCGCTATGTTATCAGCATCTGGCCTTTTGGAATGGTGTTCCTCTGGTCTTGGATTCTTTACTCGCCACTTGCTTTTAGGACATGGAAAATAAGCTAGGATTTGCATTCCCAATGGACCTTCGAACATTCCTTCAAGGCCTGCCTCTTCCCTTGCTTTTTGCGCAATGTATGCAATATCTGCCTTGTAAACTTTGCTTGGTTTTGGATCTGTAGCGACAACAAAATTACCCTTTCTGTAAAAGCGTGGGCGGCCCTGAGCAACCGGTTTTCCAGGCAATACGAAATTTATACGCACAATGTGTGTATAAGGCGGGTACAAAAGTGCCTTTGTCTGACCATATTATTTTAATTAGGAGGGGAAGAGCGGGCTATAATGCGTGTAGCAGTGCTTCATGAAGACAGATGCCAACCAAAGAAGTGTCAGAATGAATGCTATAATTTCTGCCCTCCTGTCAGAAATGGGATTGAAGTCATAACTTGGAGAAAGGATAACAAACCAATTGTATCTGAACCATTGTGTATTGGATGTGGAATATGCGTCCACAAGTGTCCTCATGATGCATTGACTATAGTCAACCTACCTGATGAACAAGAAAAAGACACCATCCACCGATATGGGATGAATGAATTCCGATTGTTTGGGTTGCCTACACCTGAAGAAGGAAGTGTCATTGGTATCTTGGGAGCGAACGGTACAGGTAAGACGACAGCGATTTCACTATTAGCTGGAGAAATTACACCAAATCTAGGTGACTGGGATAACGAAGGCGTATGGGAGGATGTAATCGATTATTATGCTGGAACTGACATTCAGAAACATTTTGTTGGGTTATCTGACGGAAACGTGAAAATCGCACTGAAACCACAATATGTTGATCGTATACCTAAAATGTTCGATGGGACACTCCGTGAATTACTGGAAAAAGTAGCAAACCCTGAGAAAGTGAATGATTTTGCAGAAAAAATAAACCTCACAAGTCTTGATAAAAAACTAGACAAGGTTTCTGGGGGTGAGCTTCAGAAGGGAGCGATTGCGGCAACACTTCTGAAAGATGCGGATTTGTACTTCTTTGATGAACCTTCTTCGTATCTAGACATCGAACAAAGAATATTGATAGCAAGGATGATATCTGAACTAGGCGAAACAAAAAGTGTTGTGGTTATCGAGCATGACCTTGCTATTCTAGACTATGTGACAAACAATATTCACATAATGTATGGAAGTCCAAACGCTTATGGTATTGTTTCACAGAAGTTAGCAGTTAGAAATGCAATCAACACCTATTTGGACGGATACATCCAAGAATCAAACGTAAGAATAAGAGATAGTCAGATAAAATTCTTGAAACATCCACCAAGAACTGGTTGGGATGGAGAAGTTCTAGTCCAGTGGCCAAAATTATCAAAGAAAATGGGGGACTTTGAACTGGAGGCGAAGGCCGGAGAGATTCTTGGTGGTCAAGTTCTAGGTGTGGTAGGAGGGAATGCAACTGGGAAGACAACTTTTGTCAGAATGCTTGCCAATGATCTGAAACCCGATGAAGGTGAAATTGATTCTGACATAATTGTTTCGTATAAACCGCAATATATTGAGGCTCCAGAAAACACAACTGTGTCTGATCTTCTACAATCTGTTTCAGGATTTGATGAACATTTCCTAGAAACTGAACTATCGAGGCCACTGAATTTAGAACCGCTAATGGATAGAGAACTTCAAACACTCTCTGGTGGAGAGTTACAGCGAGTTGCTGTGGCTGAGTGTTTACTCAGAGATGCTGATTTGTATCTCTTGGATGAACCTTCTGCATACCTTGATGCAAATCAAAGAATGGTAACCGCAAAGACAATAAGGAGGGCGATGGAGCAGAGAGGAAAATCTGCCTTGGTTGTCGATCATGATGTTTACTTTATTGACTATATTTCTGACGGATTGCTATGTTTCGGAGGAATACCAAGCAAAGAAGGAAATGTCGAAGGGCCATACAATATGCGAAAGGGGATGAATACATTCCTAAGCAAGGTTGATGTTACTTTCAGGCGTGACAAAAATACGCATCGGCCTCGAATCAATAAACCTGGTTCTCGGCTAGATAGACAACAAAAAAGTAAGAAAGAATATTACTACTCTAATTAGAGATTACATTTATTTCAGGGCCTCAATGAGCTATCGTGATACAGAAGGCTCTAGAGAACGGTGTTCAGATTTATACGAACATAATTATGAGACATGCATTAATCACTATTTTAGTTCTCTCACTAATTACTGTCACGTTTCTGAAAGCTGCACTGACTTTTGAAGAGAACATGACTCGTGATATAGAAGTCTATCTTCCTGAGGGGGAGGAATCAACAAAGGTCTTGCTGGAAGTCAGAGAGGATTGGGCAACAGATCTGATTATAGTATATGTTGAAACGCCCAATGCGA
>CAYFGG010000070.1:0-4314 GCA_964342795.1 uncultured archaeon
CACTTGTTGCTGCAAAAGCTGGCGCTCCGGAAGCAAAACTTGCTGGAGTTCTTTCAGTTTTATTTTTGAGTATTTACGCCGCTGCTCAACTTACCTCTGGAGGGAAAGCTCTCTTCGTAATGATGGGGTGGCCAGAGATTATTGGAATTCTAATAGGATTTGTACTGGTTGTTGCATATTGCTATGCTGGAGGAATTAGAGCTTCCATTTGGACGGATGCTGCGCAATCTTGCGTAATGATTGTTGGTTCAACCATATTATGCTGGATAAGTCTCCAAGAGGTGGGTGGATTCTCAGGACTCCAAGATGGTTTAAACCAACAAAATCCTTCTTTGACTAATTTCTTGCCGCCTAATTTGATGTTTGGTTTGACTCTCTGGACTGCGGCTTTCTTTCTGGGTGGGTTAAGTGTAGCTGGGCAGCCTCAAGTCGTTTCCAGAGTTATGACTTTAGGAGACGACAAAGATCGAAAAGAAGCGATGATTTGGTTTTTTGTGTGGCAAACTCCTTTCATTATTTTAATGCTAATAATCGGGTTAGCAAGTCGTGTATTATTTACTGGAAGTGATTTTGATGCTGAATTGGGCTTGCCGATGATGGCAATGGAAACTATGCCTGCAATAGGTGTTGGAATGATTCTAGCTTCAATATTTGCCGCTACTATGTCTACCGCTGACAGCCAAGTTTTGGCTTGTACTGCTGCAATCACTGACGATATCAAACCAGAGTGGAATCAAGATCATAAAACAACAAAAAAAGTTACGATTGCTGTTGCGGCATTTGCTACTCTAATATCTGTTGCAGGGTTGTATGTTCCTGGAGGGGATTCTGTATTCCAACTAGTTGTATTTGCTGTATATGGTCTTGGAGGTGTGTTTGTTCCTCTACTCATCATTCGATGGGCAGGATACAAACCAGATACGAAGCATTCGATATCAATGATGGTTGCAGCATTTAGTGGTGTTTTCATTTGGACTTTGCTTGGATTTGATGGTGCAGACGGTGTATTTCCTTCAGTTCCTGGAATGGGCGCTGCCTTCCTTACTCATTTTGCAATGAATTATATTAGAACACCAAAAGTGGCACCTCTTGGGCGTTTCAAATTGCCTCAAAAAAATCAATACGGTGCTGTAGCTGCAGCTATCTTAATTCCTTTCGGAGCTGCTGAAGTCATTTACCTAGTAGGCGCACCCGAATCGATGGAAGGTATGGGTGGTGTTGGAAATTATTCGATTTCTGGTGATGTTTCGTATGAATTTTTAGGAAACGGTACAGAATATGTCAATGATGGTGAAACTATTATCATCGAACTTAATACCAATAATATTGAATGGCCGGATGATAATCGAAACGTTGTTGGAGTTGAAGTATATCTAACTTACAACGAAGATGAAACTAGTAGTGGGGCTGGTTGTGCAAGACCTGGTGCTTCACAGCCCGATCCAGACACCATTACGGGAACTATTACTCATGATGAGTACAACGTTACCGAAAGTGGGCAAAACCAAGGGCAAGGGACGTCTTCACATTCATTACTTATCACATGGTATAACTCAACCTTGTTTTTTTCGGGTAACGCCAGTAATATGTCTGAGTCTGAGATTAAAAATGAGCTAGATTCAATGGGGGCTGGATTGGGAATATATATTTTAGAAATAAATGTCGAAGCAGAGAGTAACGATGCCATTGGATGTAACCACACTGACAATGGTGAAGAAGTCGAATATCTAGTCGAAGTTTTAGTTCTTGACTATGAAATTACTCCTTTATGATAAATTGAGACAAGTATCTTATAAGGCCCCAGTTTGAAAGCTTGAGGATTGATAATGGCAAAGGAAGAATACGAGACTCCGTTGATTGATGTTTACAACCGTACGCATATGGATGCGCTTCATGAAGATGGAAGTTGGTATCATCGTTTTTTGCCTGAGGGTGTGTTCTTAGAAGATTTGGGTCAGATAATAGAAGAAGAGTTAATCAAGGCCTATAATCAAGCTGAAACAGAAAGTGATGAGTTCTTTGAAAAAAGGGTGAAAGAGCTATTTGCTGAGATTTTTGCACAGGCCAACCCAAAGGATCTCAGAGGACTGCTTCCAAAGAAACCTCCTGTTGCATGGGCTGAATTGCCTGTAGAGATTCAGAGAGAGATACAGGTCATGCACGATAATGCAGAAAGCGAAGGCATCACCGAGAGAACATTGAAAAAGAGGGTCCGACAATACCTTGTTGACCAGTTTATAATTGAGGAGTGAGTTGAATGGCAAAAAAAGAAGTAACAAAACCAGTCAGCCTTGACCCCCGCGGCGGTAGACCAAGAGAGAAATGTGTTACTTACATCGAAGGTATTGACCGTATTCTAAATGGAGGGTTGCCTGTCGGGAATATTGTCTTGTTAGCTGGAACTGTCGGTTCTGGTAAAACCACTTTAGCCATGGAGTTTCTGATAAATGGTGCAAAGAACGGTGAAACTTGTTGTTATATCTCTGTTACAGAGCCATCCTCAAAGATGTTATCCAATTTACAGACCTATGGTTTCTTCGATGACAGCCTGGTCAAAGAAGGTAAATTGAACATATTCGACCTTACAGTTATCAATGATAGACTTGGAGTTGAGAGACTGGATGGAACCTACACTGCAAAGGACATGGAGGCGTTATTGGGTGCCTTCGAAGATATTGTTGATGAACTTGGTGTGACCAGATTGGTTGTGGATTCTATCACTGCTGTTTGTTATCAATTGCCTGATAAAGGAAGTATTCGAAACTTCATTTTCAGATTAAGCCAATTCTTGAGTACTTTTGGATGTACAACTATGCTGATTTCAGAGACTGTTGTAGACTCTAACGTGCAGACCTATTCTATTTTTGGAGTCGAGGAAGCTGTAGCTGATGGGGTTGTTCTCATGGGTAACATCGTTAGACAGGGGGATTTGTTACGTAGTCTACAAGTTGTTAAGATGCGAGGTACCAAGCATTCTCGTGCAAGGCACCTGATTGAATTGACGCCGGTGGGATTGGCCGTCGTACCTTTACTCAAGTGGGGCCAAGATGGGGGTCAGGCCTTCACATGAGTGTTGCTGATGTTGCTAAATCCGTGATAAAAAGTATCAATGATGGCGATACATTGGCTACAGTAGGCCTCCCTGCTGCAAATTTCCATGAGGGGACTGTTAAGTTGGCCACTGTTCTCCTAGGAAAAAAACTGGGAGGAATATACATTACCACTTCTAGACCTTCATCACACATTATTAAGGAGCTAGAAGAGGCCAAAGCGAACCTGAACGACCTCTACTTTGTTGATCTTGTTTCCATGACTGTTGGTGGAAGTACGGATGACGCAAGAAGTTTGTACATCGAATCCCCAACCATGTTAGAATCTATTCTTTTGAATATCACGCTTCTCGAGAGGAGATTGAAGGCAAAAAGAAGATTTGTTATGTTCGACTCAATTAATGGACTTAGTATCTACTCTGAACCTAAGGTTCTTAAGGAATTTATCAACGTTCTTGCGAACTCAATGAGAATTAAATCCATCTACAGCATGTTAATGACCGTTAAGGAACAGACTGGTGAGGATCTCTCGGCGGCGTTAGAGTTATTATCTGACACAGTGATAGGTGACTAATATGGTGGATCTCGTATCAACCGGAATTGAAAGGCTTGATGAAGCTTTGATTGATGAAAAGGGAATCGTTATGGGAAGTTCCGTTTTGATAGAAGGAACTTCTGGATCTGGTAAGGAATTATTATCAAAACAATTCGCTTCGGCAGGCGTCGGTTCAGAGAATGTTGTTTACTTCTCAACTGATGAAACCTCGGATGAACTAGTGGAGACCTTTGAACAATATCGCTGGCCAACTGACCTGCGTATAGTCAATGTTGGAACCCAGTATTTCGAAAAAGTTCTTTCCCGTGAACTTCAGGCTTCGCGTTTCAAACAGGAAGGTCTTTCTGTAGCTGAATTGAGGAATTTGGGTTCTTATGGTTCAACTGCGGATCAGATAAATTTCGTGGCAGACATGACCTATGAAATATCTAAACTTCGATCTCCATTCCGTGTTGTTATAGACTCTTTGGATTTCTTCTTACAATACTATAATCCTATTGAAGTTCTATCTGCAATGAGGACCATCAAGGAATATGCACAAGCAAATGGAGGGACTGTGATGTATACAGTCTCGGAAGGGGCGCATGAAAATAGAATTCACAGCCAAATCGAGTCGATTGCTGATGTCGTTATACAACTGGAAGTCGGTCGAATGGCAGCTGAGTTCGAAAATCGATTAATTATAAAGAAAATACGTAATCATCCTGA
>CAYFGG010000071.1:0-4242 GCA_964342795.1 uncultured archaeon
GCAGTATAGAAGGGGTCTTCTTCGCTACCTCGGTTATCAATTTGGTCTAATACTCCCCCAATCAAAACGCGCGATAGTTTTGCTCCAATTTCAGAGATTAAGTAAGTAGGCGAATATTCTCTGTCCTCAACATGACGCTCAACAGCAAAAGAGAGTTCTTTGGCCAATACCAATACTCCAGGTTCTCTCCTTTGTGCCATTTAGCCCTCCAAGGCAGCGAGGAACTGCCGAGCCACATTCGGAACATCTATTTCGGTTGCAGGTTCACAAGTTCTTGCAAAGAAAGATAAACCATATTCATCAGATCTCGCAAACCCTCTCAGTTTCAGAGGTTTTAGCAACAAGGCATCCTCAATTTCATCTAACAATGCCTCAGGCCCAAAGTTTTCCTTTACAAATTCAAGACAGGAATCTAAATCCCTTTCCAAGACTTTTTCAGTTAGTTCGCGGTTAAGATATGCTGTACAAGAACCAGACCCATCATCAAATATCATTCTTATTCTCAAATCAGGAACAGCGTTCTTACGATCGTCCCCATTTCGAATTACACGGTTGGTCTCTTTGTCCCTGAAAATTAAGCCACTGTCATCACGTATAGTGAAAACGTGCCCTTCAACAACGGCGTCAGAAGCACCATTTCGCTCATCCAATTGCGCTAATGTATATTGTACACCATCCTCGTAATCTTGTAGTGAAGGGAGTTCTTCGCCTTCAACTTCTGTGAATTTGGTATATTCACCGAACTGAAGATCAGGACCATTGAACTCTTTCACGTACGCGTTTTCTATTTTGTACGCTTTACCAGCAATGATATTGTGATCTTCCCATGAAGTGAATCTACAGGTTCCACTCTTGTCTCCTACATTTCCTCCAAAGATGGTCTTTGCTTCTCCCTTGACCGTTATGTTTCGGGTTTCCACATCCAAAACTCTGAGTTCAACAGTCACATTAGACATTCCTGGCTTCAGGTTTACTAACTCAAGTTCTTCACCAGCAACATTTGTTGATTGTTTTACAATACCCAGATCTAAATTTTCGAGTTCTGCGTCTTGTACTTTTCTCATACTGCCTTCGTTTATGTTCAATGTGATTCTGTCATTCCAGCTTTTTGAATAAGCATTCAAAACTTCAACCACATCTCCATTTTCGAAGTCGCACTGGTCACTCCAATACGTATATCGCATACGCATAGTAGAATCACCCATCTCTCCTTCAAAAAGGACTTTCTGAGCACCTTCTTTGGTAGTTATTTCTTTTCGGAAAACAGAAACTATTTTTGCTTTGAATTGGATATTGTTTTCACTTGGTCCAATTTGAGCTAATAGTTTCTCAGCTCCCATCTGCAGAGCATTTGGGTTGCCGTAGTGTTTTCTAACTATGGATTCTTTTGCTGTAGCAAGATCAATTCCATATTCTTCCACGTACCGTTTCAATTCAGAAACGATAACGCTGCGTTCTAGCTTGTCGCCTATAGCTTTCACTATATCGTCGACATGTGTTTCAAAATCTGCTTCATTAGTTTGCATTTTTGTTGTCCTCCTTGTTTTGATTCGCTGACAAATTCGAATCTATCCCTTATGTCCCGTTATCCTATATATACTTATGGGCTTTCCTACTTTTCCCCCTAAATGGATATAAGTCTACTATGGGTTATTAGTTGTCTTAGCAAGCATTATAATAGAGCGCCTTGTCCGAAAGATTGGTAGATAATTTGAAAGTAGATGAATTGACCCCTAGAACTGGCCGAATCAACATGCCGGTCAAGATTTTAAGTTTGGAAGAGCCAAGAGCCATGGATAATGGCACGATGATCTGTGAAGGACTAGTTGGAGATGAAACAGGAACAATCATAATGAGTTTCTGGAACGACGAATGTGAAATTGTTCAAGACGGTATGATTATAGATCTCAAGGACGCTCGAGCTAATTTGGTGCGTGGGCACATGCGAATAAGCTTAGGAAAACATGGGAGCATGAAAGAATCCAAAACTCAGCTTGAGAGCATCAAAGAAAGCGTAAATCTCTCAGACCTTGAATATGAAATGCCTAGAATGGGCCGAGATTCAAGAGGAGGCGGGCGAGGACGCAGCAGAGGCCCACCAAGTCGCTGGAGCGTACTTATGAAATTAAAGCGCGACACCGGAAATAAGAAATATTTTAATCGTGATGAGATGTCGAAAGAAGATATAGAAGCTGCCATTAAGGAAATGGGAGGCGATTAACCCTGGCGAGGAGAGGGAGACACAGGCGCCGAGGACCTAGTAAGGCCCAACCTCCCCAAAGAAAAATCAAGAAACCACAGAAAAAGAACAAACCAAAGGCCATGCTGAATGAAGGCCGCCGAACAGAACTCCTTTTCTTTTTGAAAGAGATAGTATTGGAATCGGGAGTTTCCGAAAAGGAGGCTGAACCTTTTCTTGCATCTTTAACAGCTAAAGGCGCGCGCGAATCCATAGATACTGCCGTAGAATTTCTTGATTCAAAGATTGAAGAAGGATTTATTGATGAGGATTCTCGTGATAAAATCAAGAGCGTAATGAGAAGATTCACAAAAATGCGCTGACATGCCTCATCCAAAACGTAGTACACTATCAAAACACTGGACTTTAGATCCGAACACAGTTTTTCTGAACCATGGTTCATTTGGAGCTTGTCCCCAAGAAATTCTCGATTACCAAGTCCAATTGAGACAGAAACTGGAGAGCGATCCAGTAAAATTTATGGAGACCGAATCCAAGGACTTGTGGTCCGAAGCATTGAACATTCTTTCGGATTTCATAAATGCAGATTCAGATGGCATGGCCTTTGTGACAAATGCAACTTCTGGTGTGAATACAGTTCTGAAAGCATTGGATTTACAACCAGATGATGAAATCATTGTTCCAGATCATTCATACCAAGCATGCTGGAATTCCATAGACTTTGTGACTGAGAAAACAGGGGCCAAAACAGTCGTGGTTCCTCTACCATTCCCAATCGAAAGCGACCAGCAGATAATTGATACTATTTTGAGCCATACCACAGCCAAGTCAAGATTGGCTCTAATCGATACAGTAACTAGCCCTACAGGCCTTCTGATGCCCTTTGAAGCCCTTACTAAGACTCTACAATCCCAAGGCATTGATGTACTGCTCGATGCAGCCCACGGTCCAGGGATTGTGCCACTGAACATTGAAGAACTAAAACCAGCCTATGCAACAGGCAACGCACACAAATGGCTCTGCACACCTAAAGGCTCGGCATTTTTGTACGTTCGAGAAGATCGAAGAGCCCCCATTCACCCACTGTGCATAAGCCACGGAGCTTCAGTACCTGGTACGATTAATGAAAAATTCCGCTTAGAATTCGATTGGCCGGGAACACAGGATATTACACCCTGGCTTTGCATCCCTAAGGCAATAGAATATGTTGGAAATATGTTGGATGGCGGGTGGCCAGCAATAATGAAACATAACAGTCAATTGGCCATAGCTGGCAGGAACTTACTTTTGGAAGCATTAGGAACGCCCAGCCCTTCTCCAGATTCAATGATAGTTGGTCTGGCAGCCGTTTTATTACCCGGGAGAGGCACACTTACAGCATCAGCATTAGAACCAGATCCTTTGCACACCAGACTTTACGAGGAATACAAGATTCAAGTGCCTGTATTTGGTTGGCCACATCACGATAGGCGCTATCTAAGAATAGCATCTTATCTTTACAATTCTATCGAAGAATACGAATATTTAGCAGAAGTATTGAAAAAAGAAGTTTGACCGGATATTTTTAAAACGGGCGATTGTGCGCACATTCTCATGACGCCTGACGAAGAAGAGATAGAGGATTTGCCGGAAGAGGAATCCGAAGAAGAGGTGGAAGAAGAAATAGATCCAGATGCCCCCCTTCGTCAACCAATAGTGGCAGTTTTAGGACACGTAGACCACGGAAAAACCTCCCTTCTTGATTACGTAAGAGGCACAACAGTTGTCAAGAGAGAAGCAGGCGCCATAACTCAACACATAGGGGCCACCGAAGTTCCTTTTGAGACCGTATCTAAGATTTGTGGGCCGTTATTGAAGGAAGGAAGCACTACCTTACCAGGTCTTCTCTTCATCGATACCCCTGGTCACCATTCCTTTACAACTCTAAGATCACGCGGCGGAGCCCTAGCAGACTTGGCCGTTCTTGTGGTAGATATAACAGAAGGCTTCAAGCCACAAACAATAGAATCAATAAACATATTGAAACAACAACAAACTCCATT
>CAYFGG010000072.1:0-3955 GCA_964342795.1 uncultured archaeon
TTTTCTCCAATATCTATACATGTTTTCCATATCTCTTTCATGTAGTTCATCATACATTGGGTGCCCTTCTGGGACGGTTTGTCCAACATCGATTATACATGGTTTTTCTCTTACGTTTAAGATATTGTATTCACTTAGATCACCATGACTTAATTTCTTGGAGCGATAGGCTTTGATAGATTCAATTAACATTTTAAGAAAATCATTTGGGTCTTTGGGAGACACCTCTTTTATTGGAGGATAAGGCCTGTATCTCCAACCTATGTATTGCATGACAATCATATTCTTGTGGACGTGATAGGGTTTAGGGACCTGTGCTCCTGCTGCCTTCATTGCGTGTAGATTTTTGTATTCTTTCTGAGCCCAAGTGAAAACCCTGTCTCTGTGGCTATTACCACTATTCTTGAACCTTGGATCACCTTCAATGTATCGATTCAACTTACGAAATGTTGCAGTATTCAATCTGTATATCTTTACCGCTCGGTTTCTACCATCAAGTGTCTTTGCTCTGAAAACATTCGCCTCTTTACCTGTTGCGATTATATTTTCAAGTGTTGCAATTATTCCTCTACTGAAAAGCTGTTGCACGTTTCTCAGGGTTGCTTCATCAAAGACGTCATCTACAGTCTTTCTCCCATCATTACCTTCGTTGAAGCCTTTTATTTTGCTAAGAGCCCATTCTATATCCTGAATCTTGTCTTTCATTATCAATAGATATCTAATATTTCTGGTATCTTCCCTCTACGTTTTAGATTAGCTGTCTGAGTCGGAGTGTATCTGAATTTTACGTCAGCTTTGCTATCTTGGAAAGACCATGGGACCACAATCAGTAAATCATTCTCTCTAACCCACATTCTTCTTCTTAATTTTCCAGGTATCCTTCCCATTCTTCTAACACCATCTTCACAAATAACTTGAAGCCTTGATCCTCCCTGAAAAGTCTCTGCAACACCAAACATTTCACCTTTAGGTTTGTAAGGTAATGTAACTCTTAGGTTCACTTCATCATCGGGTGCTTTGTTTTCAGTTTTTTCTTCTTCAATCTCTTTGTCATCCTCATCATCGCCTTCGGGAGAATCTTGCAATTGTTCATCATCAGAAGAAGTCACAGTTGTGTTCAAATGAGTTCCCATATAAGATTGCCGCCCTAGGGTTTTTGGAGACCTTTCTATCTAAGGTTTCGTGACTCTCAATCATACACCTTTGTTCAAACGTCATGTTAAACTTGGGGCTAAAATGGCAGATTTTGCAGGATGGGAGATGCCAATTCAGTACAAGAGCATAGTTGCCGAGCACAAATCGGTAAGAGAGCGTGTTGGGATTTTTGATGTTTCACACATGGGCCAAATTTTTGTAGAGGGAAGACAAACGATTGATTTTTTGTCATATGTGACAACTTGGGACATGAATCGTCAGAAAGACAATGATTGTCGTTACTGTCATATTCTAAATCACGATGGAAAAATAATAGATGATGTGATAGTATACACTCTTTCTTCCGAGGAGTATATGATTGTTCCTAATGCCTCAATGATTGACACTATTTTCCCTTGGCTTCTTGAGCATTCTAGTAAATTTGACGTTAGGATTAAGGATTTTTCTAAAGATTTTTTCTGTTTAGCTTTACAGGGCCCAGATGCCCCTAGGTTGTTAGGCCAGCATCTCAATACTTCTGTTAATCCATTTACACTGGTGAGGAATGGAGATACAATAGTAAGTGGTACTGGATATACTGGTGAATCAGGTTGTGAGATTATCGGCCCATATAGTGAAGCTGGATTTCATTGGGATTCATTGGTAGATATGGGGGCTGAACCAGCAGGTTTGGGGGCAAGAGATACACTTAGATTAGAGAAAGGTTTTTTGTTATCGGGTCAGGATTTTGATGGAACACAAACAACTCTAGAGGCTGGCTATTCATGGGTTGTGGATTGGAATCACGATTTTATAGGGAAAAAATCTTTAGAGTCTCAAAAGCCAGATTCATACCCTAAATTGTGTGGAGTAATATTGAATGATCGAGGAGTTTTGAGGCCAGGTTTTCAAATATATCACAAAGGTGCTCCAGTTTCTAAATTGACTAGTGGTTCATTATCACCTTCTATTAGGAAAGGGATTGGTTTGGCTTATCTTGACCTTCCGCTCAATTCAGATATAACTGTAGAAGTACGCGGTAATCACTTAAACGGGCGCGTGGTGCGACTGCCATTCTTATGAGCGAAGTCCCAGAAGATTTGAGTTATACTAAAGACCATGAATGGGTCCTTGTAGAGGATGATGGGAATGTAAAAGTCGGAATCACTGACTACGCCCAAGATTCTCTTTCAGACGTTGTTTTTGTGGAATTACCAGAGGTTGGTGATGAATTCTCTAAGGATGACGCTATGGCAGTTGCTGAATCCGTCAAGGCAGCTAGCGATATCTATGCCCCTATATCTGGAAAAATTGTGGCCTTAAATGAGAAGTTAGAGGAGTCTCCTGAATTAGTTAATGAATCTCCATATGATTTTGGATGGATGGTGATAATGAAACCTCAAGGTGAGATTACAGGCCTATTAGATGCAACTTCCTACAGAGAATCAATAGATTGATAAAGCATCTTAAGGTACCTGAAAGTGAGGCACAAAATGCCAAGGATTTTCTCGATTCTATAGGTGCATTGAACACAGATTTTCTGCCTTTTAAGGAGCATGGCTCCATACT
This sequence comes from uncultured archaeon, assembly GCA_964342795.1. Lineage (GTDB taxonomy): Archaea > Thermoplasmatota > Poseidoniia > MGIII > CG-Epi1 > CG-Epi1. The sequence continues at coordinate 2,704 of CAYFGG010000072.1, forward strand.
TTGGCCATTGAATTTTGATGTTGAAGGTGAATTAGTTGAAATGGATGGAATTCCAGTGACTAAAGAATCAAGGGACTATAGAATAAAATTGCCAGAGGAAATAAAGGATGTTGCTCCGCGTGCTTTCGACATTTTTGGTGAAATAGCAATTATCAAGCTTCCCGAAGCGATTCATGAATATTCAGAGTCAATTGCTTCAGCCTTGATTCAATCTAATCCAAATGTAACAAAGGCAGCTATGGATTTGGGAGTTAAAGGCCCATACAGGGTCAGAGAACTGAATTTGATAGGAGGTGAACCTGGTTTCGTTACAACTCACAAGGAAAATGGACTAAAATTCAAATTGGATATATCAAAGGTTTACTTTTCTCCAAGATTGGCCATGGAAAGACAGCGCTTATCTAAGTTAGTAGAATCTGGTGAGAGAGTACTGGATGCCTTCGCCGGTGCAGCTCCATTTTCGATAATATTGGCAAAAAGTGGAGGAAAAATAACTGCAGTTGATGCCAATCCAGAATCAGAGAGATGGGCAAAGGAAAACTTCGATTTGAATCATATTCCTAAATCAAGTTATGAGTTTATTTGTTCCAGAGTAGAAGATATCGTGGAAAGTCTGGGAGAGTATGATAGAATAATAATGAACAACCCAACGAAGTCACTTGATTACGTTCATTTACTTACACCGTTAGTAAGGAAAGGGGGAATGATACACATTTATTGTATTTTGCCAGATAATCAGAAAGATGAGATCTTATCTACCTTTGGATATGAGTTTGAATTGACTCAGATGAGGATAGTGCACCCCTATTCACCAGCCACATCAATGATGGTTTTCGACATGAAGAAGAGCTAATTTCAATGTCCAAAATAGAAACCAGTAAGTTTTTATATTAGTTGGTAAAAAACTGGCATTTATTTTATTAAGGCCTTGTCAATGATGGTAGACCGTTTCTATTTCGATAGTACGGTATTAGGACAAAACGAGAAGGTGTGCAAAAATGAATGCAAACGTACCGAAGTCAGACTCCCTCCTTGGGAAAATGACAGCAGTTTTCGTTGTAGTTCTGTTGGCTTTCAGCAGTTTTACGCTGGTCGCTTCAGGATCCAACGAAGAACAAGAGCAAGAAAATAACATCGTCGAGGGAATTACTCTCGGTGAGGCCCTGATGTCTGAATCACAGGGCGAAGTTGACGTCATTAGTGAGGCCAACATGGCAGTACCAGGTATGGAAATGCCAGTCTACACTATGGC
>CAYFGG010000073.1:0-3935 GCA_964342795.1 uncultured archaeon
AACGATGAGCCTTTCAAGATAGTTGATTTGGATATCTACAGCGAATTCATAGGTTCTGAATCCGAAGGTGAGGCTGGTCAATTCAAGATAAGTGTTGACATAACATATCATGGACAAACTGGTGGAGATGATGGAATACCTACTGAGCCAGACGATATATTGGGAGAAAGTCCAGACCTAAACGGTGAACTTTTTGTGTTCATGGTTGAGGATGGGGTGCCTGCTTATTCTTCCTATCTTGACGAAATCTGGACCAATAGGATGGTTTTTAGAGAGTACGGAATTAATGATGAGGAATTTACTCTGTCTGAAGGTGAATCGACTACTTACAGTGCTGTTTGGAAAGTACCAACCACTCAGGTTGATGGTGATGGTGTAGAAGGAGATATCAAAATCCCAATTAATCCTGGGAGAATCATACCTATTGCAGCTGTTTTTGACCGGGACGATACAGATTCTGGTAATGATCAGGATTCAAACGGTGATGACACCTACCCTACCCCCAGAGCAATTCAATCTGCTACTCCACAATCTACAGAATATGACAACCCAGAACGAGATGTTCCTGAAATTATAACTAAGACGGAGAAATATCTGGATGAAGGAGCTGAGGTTAAGGCTACATTTGATGCAGATGAGGGAATAGGTGCATCATTTGTTGTTTACAACTATGAATCCAGTAACTTCACAGGCGAGTGGATGACTGATGAAATGAAAATTGAAGGAGAAGAAGTTTGTGATGAGAATGGTGTCTGTTATGCTTATTCAGGAGCCACTGGAACCTCACTGATTCCTTATGCTGGAGACAGTCCCATATATTACCAAGTTCTTTTCTCTGATGGAAACAAGACTTCAAGCAAAACTGATGTTATTCAGTTCATAGGTGCTGACGGTGGTACTCCACCAGCTCAAGAAGTTGAGTTACCAATTCTACTTATCGGAGTTGGTGTGCTGGTATTAGCTGTAATCGCTGGCTTTGTTATGTGGGCCAGAAGGCCAGCTTCTGGCTAAAGCAAACCCTAAATACTTCACGTATAGTCTTCAAACAAGGTGATATCATGAACCTTGGACGCAATTTATTAGCCATCGCAGTTTTCTTTCTATTCATTATACCCTCTTTTGCAATTCCTTCAGGAGCTACGAATGAAGGGACTGATGAGTATCCAAATGGATGGACTCACAGACCTATAATGGAGCAGTTTACCAGCTTAGGATGTCCACCTTGTATGGGCATAGAACCTGATGTTGCAAAACTATGGACAGAATTCAGGGAAGATCCTGCACAACCTGTAACTTTTGTTTCGTTCCATCAAATCAATGGAGGTTCTGATGATGAATTTGCAAGTCAGGAAGCAAAGGATCGATACAATCACTACTCGGTTCAAGGAACCCCTGATGCTCAATTTGATGGAGGATATATCGAAGAGTTGGGTGGCGGTGATGGAACTTATGACACTTACAAGGATCACTATTTCGAATGTGGTGAAAGGGACGTCAAGCCAACTGAGTTGAGAGTATGGCAAGAATTTAGAGAAGATCGTTTCGTCTTCACCGTAAACCTAACCTATCTTGGTGAAGGAGGAATCAGTACTCCACTTAATCCAGATATCCTAGACTCAAGTGTGTATCTGTTTGTGGTTGAGGACGACATAATGGCTTGGAGTTCTGTTGAAGAAAAAGAGGTTATGGCACACAATGTTTTCAGAGAGACTGCATTGCACAACGAGCAAGTCGAACTACAACCTGCTGAGACGTGGACTCACGAGGTTGAATGGGAGATTCCTGATACTATCTATTACACAAGTGGCCACGAAGACAAAGATGGGAACCCACAGGAAGGAGAGCATCCTATACCTACTCCAATAAATCCTGCGAAAGTCTCTGTTGTAGCTGTAGTTTATGATAATGAAGATAACTCCAGAACAACCTCATCTGGAAAGACAGGAAATGCTGCTGATACTCCAAGAGCTATCAATTCAGCTACTCCTGAATCCACGGCTTACGATGAACAAAATGAACCTCCAAAGGTCGTTAGTTACGAAGAACAGCTAAACGGGAACATAGCCAAAGTCAGTGCTACTCTCGAGGATGAGGATGGAATTGGATCTGCTTATGTTATCTATAACTTCCACAACGGATCTTACGATGATGAAGCTTGGGGAGTAATGCCAATGGAGATTGACCAAAATAATGTTGCTACTGCATCAATAGAATTTAGCAGTGGCGATCCTGTTTGGTACCGTATTCTACTTGTAGATGGTAAGCAAGGCTTTGCTGCAAGTGATGCAAAACAATTCGAAGGCACTGGAATCAAAGATGCAGAAGATTCACCTGCATTAGGAATTATAGGCGTCATATTCACACTCTTTATTGTGTTGAATCAAAGAAGAGATTAGGTGAAACCGAGTGGCAAAGCAGAAGACCAACTGGGACAATCTTGTAGATAACATAAGTCAAAGCGGTTGGTACAACTCAATACTGGAAAACAGAGTCCTATTTGCAATGGGAACTGCAATCATTCTGATTATGGCTGTTGTTCTCTATGGAGCAATTGGAGGAGATTCAGAAGCTCCTGATTTTGAGTTAAAGGATACTGATGGGAATACATTCAAATTGTCAGATTATAGAGGTGAAAAAGTAGTTATTCTTGACTTCATGTTTTCTACCTGTGGTCCCTGTGAAAAATTTGTTAAGGATTCCCTTGGCCCATATGCTAAAGGCATGGATAAGGACGAAGTTGCTATAATTTCGATAAGCGTTTTTGATAATGATGATGAGGCAACACTCAAGGATTATGCTAAAAACCACGATTGGCGACATGCAATGGGAGACCCGAATGGAGAAATCGAAGTTGCATATGGTGTAACTGGAACGCCTAAAGTATTCATTATAGACAAGGATGGGCAGATAACCTATGAAGCTGGAGGCACAACTGGAAAATCTGTCCCCAAAAATCCAGAAGATCTGGAATTGGAAGTCAATAAAGCACTTACAGGCCAAGGAACTCTTGTCAAAGTAAAGGAATCGTCGATATACTTGTTCGCGGTCGGTGCTGGCGTGATGGTTTTCTTTTCACCATGTTCATTCCCAATGCTTCCTGGATACATGTCATTCTACCTTTCCAATAAGAAACAAAGAATAGGGGCCTTTGACGAAAAAGCCGCTAGAGAGACGCTTCCAGATGGACTTGCCGCAGCGGCAGGATTAATGGGAATATTATTGCTCATAGGAATACTACTGGTACCGTTTGTAAGTGTGATTGGGGGATTTATTCCTGTACTCGAACTTGTGGTAGGTCTTCTGATTCTTGGACTAGGGGCTGTGATGGTCATGGAATATGACTCCGAAGCAATAGTAAGACCATTCAGGAACTTGATGACTGCGATTGCTCAATCCAAACCTGCAACTATGGTCAAAAGAGGAATTGAAAAAGGAATATACCAAACCACAGGTAAAGAGTTCAGTTTCTCAGATAATGAAGCTGGGACAAGGACGGGACTTTTCTGGTATGGTGTTGCCTATGGTTCTGCTGCTACAGGTTGTGTTGCCCCAGTTGTCATAGGGCTCCTTTCTGCCAGTATTAGCAGAGGATTGGTAACTGGATTATTGGTGTTCGTAATATTCTCGTTTACGGCAGGTGTTCTAATGGTTGCATTTACTATGATGGTAGCTGCCTCCGAATCCACTATAGTCGACAAACTTAAGGCGTCAACTCGTCAGATAGAAATGGTGGGTGGTGTGATTATGATGATAGTGGGTGTGTACTTGATTTATTACTTCTTCTCAACGGCTGTGTTTTAAATATTCAGTAGGCAATTCTGGTTCAGGTACCAAATCTTTATCGAGAGGTTTTTTCCCAACTGTGATTAGGACTGTCTCCTTATACATCTCAACATTTGTGTACAAATCATCAAAATAAATTGGTCTATGGGATT
>CAYFGG010000074.1:0-3921 GCA_964342795.1 uncultured archaeon
TCAGTTGCTACAAATCCAAGTTCAAACGTATCTGAAATTCTTTGACCCTGAGAATTGTACATCCATATCTGGACATTATAGGAGCCAATAACTGCATTTGAAGGAATTTGGATTCTTAAAGTGACCTCTATTGATTGTGTAGGAAACATGGGTTTGGGAGAAGAAGAACTGATACGCTTACCATCCTTATCCTCAAAACTAAACCACTCTTCAGCCAATTGATCATCTGAAGTAAATCCTGAAACTCTGAAGTAGATACTTATGGGGTCTGAATTTATGTTTGAAATTTGGAAAGAATGAATTATGGTTCCTCCCTGAGGGGCCGTTAATTTACTGGATTGAGATGTATCAATTACACCACTCTGCTCCAAAATTATGGAAATTGGTTCTGACTCCTCTGTTTTACCATCTCCAGAAGAAACGGCCTCCGCCAAAAGATATGTGGATTTCCCAAAGTAGTCATCGCGAGGTTTCACAGAAAGTTCCAGATCTACACTCTGGCCCGGTTGCAGGGATGAAACAAAACTAGGGTCAAAAGTAAGGACAAAAGCCTCACTACTATCATCCGTAACTGCATCTAGATTGAAATTGTTCTGTTGATTGCCTTCATTAGTCAAAGTTATGATTATCGATATCTCTGCTCTATCTCTAATTATGAAGCATCCACAGGAGAAATCATAATTCTCATTATCTTCTTCTTTAACATCGAGTGAAAAATCCCACTTAGGTTCCGGTTCCTCTGCCGTTGTTATGATTGTAATCGTATCATAAATATCGGAATCAGAAGCTGCAGTAACGGTTATCTCTGTTGGTGACTCTTGACCATCTGATGCAGTATCAGGAGGCGTAACTGTGACCTTGATATTCTCGCTATCGCCTGCTTCTAATTCCAAATCGTAAAGGTCAATATCAACCGTCCAACCATCATTATTATCATAGGTCACTATGAACTCATCACTACCTGAACCGGTGTTTTGAACTGATATAGTATAGATTGCCGATTTTCCAAATTCGGCCGTCTTGGAAGTGCTGGTTACTGAATCTACTTCGACATTCGGTTTAGGCTCAATATAAATTGATACTTTCAGATTGAAAGCCCACTCAACATCACTGTAAAGATCAGTCGCTCCAAACTCAATTGAATAATCATTATCTCCGGCCGGTAGAGTATGGCCCTCATACGACCAAATAAATTGAATTTCAGCATAGTCTCCTCTATCAGTTACTTTATCAACCGTTGACTCCCAAGGAGATTCACCACCAACAGGACCCATACGCATGTTGTAATCTCCCTTATTCATTGAAAGAACATCATCTACACCAAACACATTAAAGACGTTCAGGTAAACTGTCACTTGAGATTGACCAGAATTATGATTAGGGGGGCTACCCAATGAAGTCTGGACATGACTGATTGGAATAATGACTAATGTGTCTCTGGAGTCTGCCCCATATTCAAAATGAATTGTGGTGTTCTCCGGCGGTGTTGGAGGCGGCGATCCTGGCTGTGCTGTCCAACTACTTTCAACCAACAACGTTAGAGGTGAATCATCTATTTCCGTTAGTGAGAAATCACTCTCTCCACTTATGGCCACAGCTTCACCCGCTCCAACGCTACCTTCAAATTCAAATTGATTCAAATTGACTTCATCCTGTATCAAAGTATATCTGAATGTTATGATTGCATCTCTATTGGATGATACCCAAGCCTTGCCTAACCAATCTCCAGATATATTGGATTGGGTGTAGAGAGGATCTGTAGTCCATCTCCCTAATTCTTGGAAGGCACCCTGGCCTTGTTCATTAGAAGCAATTAAGATAGATTCAATATTTGACGTAGATGGTTCATCTATACCCAACTCGCCTTCTGGATCTCCAGATATGTAAAGATCAACGTCTTCAAAAATCTCACCACTAGCTGAGCCTCCCTGTGACTGTAATAACACTGCGAAAAACAGAAACAACAGGGCTCGTCTCATATGTCTTTATACAACTTGGTCCTATGCTAAAATAATTAACCTTTAGTCCTTAACTCCATAGTCCCAGACCTTATCCCCTATATAATGAAGAGCTTTGATAGCTTTACCTTTGTTAGAATTCAACATTTCCTGAGAACTTAAAAGTGATTTACCTACAGCCAAAGGTTTGTGCTGTGATTCTTCTCTAATCCAAACATATTGGCCTTCCACAATTTCTGGGCTTGCATCATTTATGCCGGCTGACATAACATTCGCCCCATTGCAAACGTAAGGAACTGCGCCCATGTCGACCTGCACCCAGCCACTCTGTGGCGTTGTTAACAACAAACCTCTAACTGAAAGATGGGTGACATCCTCCACAACCAATGCATGTATGTGACCATTCTGGATAATGACATCGAACTCCCCAGCCTCAGCCAGTTCGTATTCTCCTGCCTTTATCGGAAATTCCATATTGTGTGTATCAAATAGGCCTTGCTTGATTCTTTTAGCTTCTTTTTTGTTGATGGGGCGGCGTTTCTTTACAGTCAGATTATTTGGCACTTTACTGCAATAGGAGGGTCTTTTATGTAGGTCTCCTAAGGCCAGATATGAAAATTAGTGTGATGGGGACAGGATATGTAGGGCTGGTCACCGGAGCAACACTGTCAGATACGGGAAATCAAGTCATTTGTTTAGATATCATAGAGGATAAGATAAATGAATTAAACAGTGGGAAATCACCTATATTTGAACCTGGATTGGAAACTTTAATCAAAAAGGGAATTGTAAACCGTAATCTAAAGGGTAGCACTAATATTGAAAATGGAATCATAGAGACTGATGTGACGTTCATATGTGTAGGTACTCCCTCAAAAAAGGACGGAAGTATCGACCTGAACTACATCAAATCAGCTGCCTCATCAATCGGTAGGGCCTTAAGGCACAAAAAGAAGGAACACACTATCATTGTGAAATCAACAGTCGTTCCATTAACGACGGAAGAGGTTGTGCTACCTATAATTGTTAAAAAAAGCGGAATGAAAAGAGAACAACTAGGCTTTGGAATGAATCCAGAATTCCTCAGGGAAGGGTCAGCTATCAAAGATGCGCAAGATCCTGACAGGATAGTTATGGGGCATGCAGACCCAATTGCACTAAAGACAATGCAAGAACTTTACAAGACCCACAAATGTCCAAAACTGGAATGTAGCCCTCGCACGGCTGAATTCATAAAATATGCTTCTAACTCTTTCTTGGCCGCAAAGATTTCTTTCGTTAATGAAATGGCCAACATGTGCAATACTTGGGGGATGGATTTCAAAGAAGTTGCAGAAGGAATGGGCATGGATAGTCGAATATCGCCTTTATTCCTTAGAGCCGGAGCTGGATTTGGAGGATCATGCTTTCCTAAGGATGTTAAAGCTCTTGCAGCAGCTGCAAAATCAGGTAAAGTTCAATCTAAAATGCTGGAAGCAACGCTAGAGGTTAACGAATCTCAGCCTAAAATAATCGTTGAAATGGCCAAGGAAAGACTAGGAGTCTTGAAAGGAAAGAGGATTGCAGTCCTAGGGCTTACATTCAAACCTGACACTGATGATGTGAGAGAATCGAGAAGTGAAGTTGTCATAAAAGAGCTGGTGGAAAATGGAGCGGATGTAATAGGCCACGACCCAGAGGGCATGGAAAATTTCAAGGAATTAATTGATATTGAAACCGCAGATAGTCTAGAAAAAGCTGTGAACAAAGCTGATTGCATTATCTTAATGACAGAATGGAAGGAATACTGTGATATGAACCTGAAAACAATCAAAGATAGAATGTCAGGGAACGTCATAATCGATGGTAGAAGAGCATTCAATCCTAGGCAGGTTGAAGAAGCAGGTTTTGACTACAGAGCGATAGGCCTAGGTTAAACAAATTATTTTATAACCCAGCCAAGTGAAGCGTCACCCGGATACGG
>CAYFGG010000075.1:0-3861 GCA_964342795.1 uncultured archaeon
AGTTAGGAAACCTTTTATAGTTGTGTCATTAGCGATGGACCCCAATTATTAACTGGGAAGCTGGTGTAAAATTGAGAGAACATTCGAGATTTGAGAAGGCACGTGTCATAGGTGCAAGAGCGCTTCAGATTTCAATGGGTGCTCCTGTTCAGATTAAAGTTCCTACGGAGATTATAGATCCTGTCATAATCGCTCAAATGGAATACGATAAGGGAGTCATCCCTATTGATATCGTAGATAGAGAGAAAAAGTGAATATCAGAGACATTGCTCTACGTAGAATAATCGACTCTAGAGGAAATCCTACCATAGAAGCTGAGATAAGGACAAAAACAGGGTTTGGAAGAGCTGCTGCGCCTGCTGGGGCATCAACCGGAACCCACGAAGCTGTTGCTTGGCCAGAAGGAAGTGTTGCGAAGGGAATGAAAGTCGCTGAAGAAAAGATACTTCCACAATTGATAGGACTCTCCAGTGAAGATCAGGAAAATTTTGATAAAACTCTTAGAGATATAGATGGAACTTCCAATTTCAGTAATGTCGGTGGAAATGTTACTGTAGCACTTTCGCTTGCTTGTGCAAAAGCTGCTGCTGATTCAAAAGAAATAAATTTGTATGAACACGTAGGAAAGGCTGAAAATTACGAACTACCTGCTCCAATGGCAAACGTTTTGGGGGGAGGTGCACATGCAATCGGAGGTACTGACATTCAGGAATACTTGGTTACTTCTTTTTCGAACGACGTTAACAGCGCAATAGAAGCAAATGCAGATGTTCACAAAAAAGTTGGTAGTTTGCTTAAGGAAAAATTCCCAAATGTTGCTTTGGGTAAAGGTGATGAAGGTGCTTGGGTTGCTCCTTTGGGAAATGTCGAGGCACTAGAACTGGTTGTTGATGCTGCCAATGAAGTAGAAAAAGAAACTGGAATTGAAATAAGGCCCGGATTAGATATGGCCGCTAGTGAATTCTACAAAGACGGAAAATACCGATACAAGGAACAAAATTTAACTCCTGAAAAGCAAGTTGATTTTGTTGCAGGATTAATAGAAGAATACGACTTACATTCTGTAGAGGATCCATTGGATCAAGAAGATTTTGAATCATGGGCTAGTCTAACTGACCAAACTGATGCATTGATAATCGGTGATGATCTTTACGTCACAAATACTGAGCGATTACAAAAAGGAATTGAAACGGGGGCTACCAATTCAATTCTGATAAAACCAAATCAGATAGGCACCCTAACAGACACGATTAGTGCGGTTGAACTTGCTAACAAAGCAGATATGGCTAATGTTATCTCTCACCGAAGTGGAGAAACCACGGATGCAACCATCGCACACCTTGGTGTGGCGTTTGGATCACACGCAATCAAAACGGGGATAATGGGTGGTGAGAGGATTGCAAAGCTTAATGAACTAGTCCGAATCAGCGAGCAACTCAGATGACCGAGACCGAGGCAAAAGAACTGCTCATTGACGAGGATACATTCCTCACTTGTGGAGTCCATATTGGGACAAAACAGAAGAGCAAAGATATGGAACCATACATCCACAAGGTCAGAGATGATGGATTAAGAATTCTCAATGTCAATCTAACCTCCGAAAAAATCGTTGAAGCTGCCAATTTTCTGAAAGAATATGAAGCAAAAGATGTCTTGGTTGTCTCTGCAAGACAATATGGATGGAAACCGGCAAAGAAATTTGCTGATACCTGTGGATTTAGCTGCATTGCAGGTAGATTTACACCTGGAAGACTAACAAATCCAGAAATGCGTCATTTCATCGAACCAAAAATAATTGTACTTACTGACCCTGCAGCTGATGCACAAGCACTCAGAGAAGCTATTAACATCAAAATACCTGTAATAGCAATGTGTGATTCCAACAACCTAACCAACAACATAGATATCATCATACCTGGTAACAACAAAGGTAGGCGCTCTTTAGCATTGATTTATTGGCTACTGTCTAGGGAGATTCTAAGAATCAGGGGAGAATTGGGTTCGGATGATGATCTCGAAGAGACTGTAGACGACTTCGAAGCACCACTAATCTGAAGAGTTTTCTTTTTAAAAACAAAGCCATAGCGAGCTGTGTGGATTTTCGAACTGCTCTATTTCTTCTACTTTTTCCTTAGATTGAGATTGGAAGTTCCTCTGTATTCACAAGAAGAATATAGAGATCTTGTGACTTTGAGGGCAAGGAAATTGGCCAAAAGATACAATATGAAAATATATGTAAAAGGGAAACCACAACCTGGGTTCCTAGCGGCCAATCACACTAGTTATCTTGATCCGATAGTAGTACAGGCCGTAAAGACCGGAGGAGCAGTATCAAAAGTCGAAGTTAGAGATTATTTACTGTTTGGACCAATTGCATCCAAAGTTGGAATGTTGTGGGTAAAACGTGAAAACAAGAAATCAAGAACGGGAGTTATACAACAGCTAAATCAATGGGATGCTGCAAATCATCCATTATGGATTTTCCCAGAAGGAACAACGTCAAGTTTTGGGAAATTAGATCCTTTCAAGATGGGAGTTTTCAAAGCTGCTGAGAATAGTGGACAGATGATTCAACCATTGGTATTTTGCTATGACAATCCGCAGGTAGACTGGGGAAGTACTGGACATGAGAAAGATTTATTCAAAAGTATTCTTGATTTTTACAAGAACAAGATTCACACGAACGTCTATTGTTTTTGGATGGAACCAATGAAAGTCGGGCCTGGAGAGGCTCAGAAAGTAGCTGATGAATTGCATAGAAAAATGCTGATATATATCCGGAGATTTGAGAAGGCCAGAGATGAGTAAAAAACGATGGGAAGATGAGACACTCAAGCCAACACTGGAGAAATACCCAGAAAGAGATGAAAGTCAACTCGATGAAAGAGAAATACTTAGCACACCTGAAGACGTTGATCAATCCAAATTTGATTTGCCTGGCAAGAATCCCTACACTCGAGGGATTCATCCCACTGGATATAGAGGGAAATTATGGACAATGAGGCAATATGCAGGATTCGGTACTGCTAAGGAAACAAATGAAAGATTCAGATATCTTCTTTCTGAAGGTCAAACAGGGCTCTCTGTTGCCTTCGACCTACCTACACAAATCGGATATGATAGCGATGATGAGATGGCCATAGGTGAAGTTGGTAAGGTGGGAGTTGCTATAGATTCCATCCATGATATGGAAGATTTGTTTAATCAAGTTCCTTTGGATGCGGTTTCTACAAGCATGACCATCAATGCTCCGGCATCCATACTGTTGGGGATGTACATAGCAACTGGAAAAAAACAAGGAGTTGCTGAAAACAAACTAAGAGGCACGATTCAGAACGATATTTTGAAGGAATACATCGCTAGAGGGACTTACATATTTCCACCTAAACAGTCGATGAGACTAACTACGGATGTGTTTGAATACTGTGCAAAGAATGTACCTAAATGGAACACTATCTCAGTATCTGGATATCACATTCGTGAAGCTGGCTGTACTGCTGAACAAGAATTGGCTTTTACCATTGCAAATGGAATGGAATATGTTGGAGCTGCTATAGAAAAGGGACTCGATGTCGATGATTTTGCGCCCAGAATGGCGTTTTTCTTCAATGGACATAATGATTTTCTGTATGAAATAGCAAAATTCAGAGCTGCCCGTCAAATATGGGCAAGAATAATGTCTGAAAAATTCGGTGCTAAAAATGAGAAATCTATGATGCTCAGGTTTCATACCCAAACTGGAGGGTCAACACTTACTGCACAACAACCCCACAACAATGTTGTTAGAACGGCTATCCAAGCATTGTCTGCAGTGTTGGGAGGTACACAAAGTCTTCACACCAATGCATTGGATGAAGCATT
>CAYFGG010000076.1:0-3779 GCA_964342795.1 uncultured archaeon
CCATCATACCTGAATTAGCAAACTCAGTTATCCCTTGAGGCATCAGTGGTGAATTTGTATTATTCATCTTATCATACATTCCCATATCATCCACATCACCCCACCCCTTAGCAAATCCAGAGATATTGGTTGAATCTGCTAAATCTGCAGACATTGCAACAAACAGTGGCCTGCCGTGATTTTGTCGTGAATGCGTATTGAGCCAAGAGGCTATTTTTGAGAAGCCAACGCGATTTGGAATTTTTGTTCCTGCTTCAACAAAAATGTCTTTTGGATATTTTTCAAAATCAAACAATGCCTTATCATCGAGCGGATTAGAATCAGATACCTTACAGCCATCTATTGATTCAGGAACTGAATCTCCTATCTCGACAAGACGATCTGCTAGGTAATCTACCAACTCTTGGTTATCTTGCATTACTGAAACTACTGTTTTGAAATAGGATGTAGCTTGTTCAACCTGTTCTTCTCTTGTTTCTGCTGCATCTTCACCAAAACTGTCAAAGGAGATACCATACTTTTTGGCAAAATCGTTCTTGGTCTTCCAGAATAATTCAGAATTACGTTTATGAGGAACGCCATGCGATTTCTCATCAAAAACGTGATAACCTCGGCCCTTCCGAGATTTGGCATATATCATCTTTGGAACATCTGACTTCGCGTTTTCTACTAAGAGATTGTAGTAAGCTTCCGTGAATGATTCCCAGTCCTCGTTATCATCAGTTCCCTCTACATGCCATCCGCTAGTTTCAAACAACTGCTTTGGCGTTGAATTTACAATTGAACTAAACGGACGACTATCTATTCCATAATCATTCCAATCAATGTAGTACACAATATTGCCAAGTCCCAAACCCCAAGAGGAGTTCAGAGTTTCATGAGTGGCACCTGTACTCAATCCGCCTTCTCCCTCAAATGCAAAAACTTTGACCTCATTGGTACCTGCCAACTTGTGAGCCAAAGCCTCACCTGCTGCTGGTGGTGAACCATGTCCACTAGGTCCCGTGTTAAACTTGAAGAACAGTGTTTTGCCCTCCATCTCTGCATGGCCTGGAAGACCTTTATTTTTACGGAGAGTGAGTAAATCCTCCCAAACTAACTGAAACTCTTCTGCATTCTTCACCAAGTATTTGGAATCTTTGGTTTGTTGATATTTTATCCTCAATGATTCGTTTAGAATAGCCAATGTTGCATAAACCATTGGATTATCATGTCCAGCCACCAGAACAAATCTATCAGAAAAGCGCTTTGATGCATCTCTGATATCCCATCTCATAGCTCCAGAAAGTAAAGTAATTAACATTCCATGAACTTTTGAGCGAGAACCACCAGGATGTCCACTTTGGCTGAGATTCAGCATTATATCTATACATTGATCAATCAAATCCTTGGTTGTTTCCCAGTGTTGATAACTCTGCTTCAGAACTGATGGCTTATCCATAACTTGTCAACAAGACAATAGATGTGTTTTTGAAGCTTCTGCCTTTAGATTAATCCTCAACCTGACGAGCAAGATAACCTCTTGAGAAAAGAGTTTGAATTATTGCCCAGAGAATGAAAAAGACTAAAACTGAAAGGGCTTGACCATAAATCGTGTTGTACTCAATTGAATTACTAAAACTGTAAGGTAAAAAATCTCCCAAGAAATTGTGAAACAAGAAGGCCAGAGAGGTTAAGGCAGTTGTCAAACCTAGAGTAATTATCAAAGTGGACAAAAACCACTGTAAAACCACTTCATATTCCCTAGAATAGTGCATTATCCTTGCAAGTCGGCTGTAACGGACATGGCCATAACTTAATTCTAAATAAAGCATAAATGAGAAGACAAAACCAAGAATTGGATATATCTGGTCATTAGTACTGCCTGAAAGTCCAAGAGGCATTACTAGAATCAGAAATGCAGACAATACTTGGTTTCCAATGCTCTTCTCCCAGATTCCAACAATTCCTAAAGAAACTGGAAGACCTATCCAGGCTGACAAAAATAATTGCTGAGTGAATACATAAGGAACTTGATCATATCCCATTATGGAAGCAAAGAATATGAATAACACAATCACAAACAAGGATAAAGTAGTATAATTGTATACTTTCTTATTCATTCCTAGGAAAACATAAACAGTTCCTATGAACAATCCTAGCAACATACCTGCAACGACCGAATTATTCAGTTCTGAAAGTACATCCTTTCCATATATGGCACTGACAAAATTATCTGTTGCTTGAAAGAAAAGAGACTCATCAATCGGATTTATTACGTATGCTAAGCCAAGACATGAAAGCAACGAGAATGTCGCTACTCCCTGCATAAATGCGAGGCTGTTGTTTGTATTCATCATCTTGTCACCTCCGCCAAGGATGTTGACAGAACGTTATCTGGATTCCAACGCATAGCTCTTGCACCCAAAGAACGCGCCTCTGATATCTTGTTATCCAAAGATGCCGATGCTGTAAAGTAAACCGTTGGAGAGATTATTGCCGATTCCTTATCATAATCAAGTGTATCGGGAGCGATAACTGTTAACTTGAATTCACGGGCAGTAATCTCCCTAAGTGCAATCGTGCTAGTTGGATCTGACTCTAGAGTTGAAACAACCATTACTGGGGAGCGTGGAGTGAAATTTCTAAGGTCACCAAGAATAGTATGCAGACCTAGTGAACCTGCGGGCTTCACCTCCGCCAAAGCAGTCAGAATTCTGTACAAATGTCGTTCTCCAGTATCTGGAGGAATAACATTAACGGTCTCGCCATACGTGATAAGACCAACTCGATTTCTGGCCCTTAGGAAAAAACTTACGAGAGAGGCAACGGCTCTACACGAATAATTCAAAGGATTTCTCAATACAGTTCCTGTACCTGTTATCTCCCTAGCATCCAAAACTAGCATTATATCTGAAATATCTTCCCTCTCAAACTGATTGACCATCAATTTCCGAGTACGTCCAAAAACCCTCCAATTGATATTCTTGAAATCATCTCCAGGGAAATATTCACGGATTCCATAGAACTCCCCACTGGTCCCAATTCGTCTTATTGGCATTGCACCCTGATACATCTTTGGGAAGTCTGTTGACATATCAACGCCCTCTATCTGCTCAATCTGTGGTAAAACAACCAAACTGGATTTCGATTCAACGTCGGCCTCATAATAGAACAAGAATGAGGGATTGTAGATTCTAAGGCGGGGATTGCCCAAACGATATTGGCCTCTGAGGCGGCACTCAAGTGAATACTTGTTGATTACCAACTCATCTTTTCGGAGCCGAATAATTGTATGGTTTAGTCCCTTACTAACTTCCATTTCCGAAGGGAGATTATCATATATCTCAAGGAAACCTACCGGGCGACCTTTATTCTGAATAACTAGATCAACTGAGACGCCACTATTCTCAAATACCTGGTCATCAGCAAAATCTCGAGTTATCTTAACCTCTATAGGACGTGTATTGACCAAACTATGAATAGCTACAAAACCCAGAATAGTAGTTCCTAAAAGAAAAAGTTGCAGATTGTTGATGAATGGTGCAAAAAGTACTAGAATAACTCCAAAACCAACGTAAAAGACTGCCTTACGCGTCCACATTATTCAATCGTTACTGCTGGGACCTCGACAGTCATCAGTAATTCAGATATTATTTCTTCCACCTTTACGCCCCGAATTCTTGCCTCAGGTTTCAGAATAACTCGGTGCCCTAAAACTGGAATGGCAGATCTCTTTACGTCATCAGGCACAACATAGTCTCTTCCAGAAAGAATAGCTAAGGCCCTTGAAAGTTTGA
>CAYFGG010000077.1:0-2036 GCA_964342795.1 uncultured archaeon
ACTACAACAGATGGTACTGGTGTAGTTCATACAGCAGTGATGTATGGTGAAGAGGATTATGCTTTAGGTATGGAAGTAGGCTTTCCTGCCCAACATACAGTAGGTATGGATGGCAAATTCATTGCAGGGACGCACAAGTTATTGGATGGCCGTTACGTTAAAGATTGTGATTCAGACATCATAGATTTTCTGCAAGACAATGGACGTCTCTATAGAGAACACACTTACACACACGATTACCCTCATTGCTGGCGTACAGATCATCCACTTCTCTACTATGCTATGGACAGTTGGTTCGTCCGAATGACTGCAGTTAAGGAAAATATAATCAAATACAATTCAGAAGTCGAATGGGCTCCAGAATGGACAGGAACTGGCAGGGTGGGCGAATGGCTCAACAACATCAAAGACTGGGCAATTAGTCGAGAGCGTTATTGGGGAACTCCGATTCCTGTGTGGATCTGCCAAGATTGTGGTAAGGAACACTGCGTGGGAAGCATAGAGGAGATGACTTCAATGAAGACAAAAGACTCACCAGTTCCCAAAGAACTGCATCGTCCCTATGTTGATGACGTCAAACTTAGCTGCCCTTCAGATAGTTGTAATGGAGAGATGATTAGAGAGCCATACGTTATGGACTGCTGGTTTGATTCAGGTTGTGCGTCCTTTGCACAGTGGCACTATCCATTCGAAAATGAGGACAAATTCTCTGGAAGCTTTCCTGTGGATTACATTTGTGAAGCGGTAGACCAGACACGCGGATGGTTCTACTCGCTTCTTGCAGTGTCTACTACCGTATTCGATAGCACCTGCTATCATCGTTGTCTTTCCTTGGGCCATATTCTTGATAGTGAAGGAAAGAAGATGAGTAAATCAAGAGGCAATGTTGTCAATCCTTGGGATCATTTCAACAAGGAGGGTTCCGACGCTATACGTTGGTACATGACAACTCAAAGTGCACCATGGAGTCCAATGAATTTCGATCCAAATGGTGTAAGAGAAACGTACGCCAAAATGTTCCTTACTTTGTGGAATGTTTACCGATTTCATGCAGATTATGCATCATTAGACGATTTTGACCCTAATGATAAAGCGAGTTTCATCCCCGTTAACCAGCGCAGCCCATTGGACCGTTGGATACTTTCTCGAGTATCAAGTGTAGCTAAGGATTACCATGATCAGTTTGTTTCTTGGGATTTCCACAAGGCAGGCCGTGATTTGGAGAATTTCGTCATTAACGATCTTTCAAACTGGTATGTCCGTCGTTCACGCCGCCGGCTTTGGGAGGAGTCAGACAGTAAGGACAAACAGGGCTGCCAGCACACTTTACACGAGGTTTTGTCGATTGTCAGTCGTTTGATGGCCCCGGTATCTCCATTTATATCAGATAGAATTCACAATGATTTAACAGGTATTTCCGTTCATTTGGCAGACTGGCCTGTTGGTTCAGACATTGTCAAAGGAGACTTGCCTCCACAAGACTTAGAACTGGAACAGCAGATGTCAGTTGCACGTTCACTTGCTGAAACAGGTCGTAAGATACGTGTCGACGTTAATCGTCGTCAAAGACTTCCATGTCGCTCAGGTTGGATCGTTGGAGGTCCAGAGCTATCTGATTTTCACGACATCCTAGCTGAGGAACTTAATGTTGAGAGTCTTACCACTGAGCCAGATCTTGACCGTTTCCAAAGAATTGAACTTGCACCTAACCACAAGGCATTGGGGGCAAAATGTAGAGCAGATCTTCCAAAGGTTCTGAAAGAGTTGGCAGAATTCGATTCCGAGGCTTTCTTGTCCGATGTAAAATCTGGTTCAGCCAAACTTTCAGGTTATGAAATTGCTGAAGAAGATATAGAAATTAGGCGTGTCGAGAAAGAAGGTTTTGCAGCCATGACTTTCTCAGTTGAAGATTTAGGCGATATCTCATTAGTTCTTGATGTCAGTATTGATGATGATTTACTTTCCAAGGGTTTGGCCAGAGAGATTACGCGCCGTATTCAATCTAAACGTAAGGATCTTGATATGGATGTAGAAGA
>CAYFGG010000077.1:2136-3770 GCA_964342795.1 uncultured archaeon
GAGGGTACAGTCTCAGACATTTTGAACGTTGTATTACTACTAGCTACCTGTTCGTTTCCTCCCATCATTTTGACTCCGCCCGATCCAGAACCTAAAGATAGTGATCCTATGCTTCCAGTATCATTACCTAACATGCTGTCAGTATCCAATTCACTGAGCTCCATACTATTGCTAGTTTGTGGTACTTCTGGAGCACTTGCAGGCTTGAATTGAGGAGTTTTGTCCACTCCTGCACCGCTCATTTCTTTTATTGCTTCAGCAGCCGCATCACGAACTTCTTTAGATCCGTCACCAGTTAGAATCAGAGCACGATCCATGACGTCTGGTGGCATTTCCCATGAAACACCTTTGGCGAGTGAAGCCAAAGCAATGATTGCAGTTGCTCTTATTCGCGAGTCACTATTCCCAGTTTCTTCTACGATTCTCTTTACAACTTCAGTGAATTCTTCGTAATTGAGTTCGCTGGCTTTTCCCCAGAACTCTTTTACAGTAAACAAATCCCCGCTCAAAACAGGTTTCAAGAATGCATCCGTTTTATTGACGTTTGCTTTGGGAACTGGTTTGAAGACCTTTTTTTGCTTAACAGTTTTTCTTGCTCTTTTAACCACCTTTTTCTTCGGTCCGTCCCCCTTTGATATTTTTGCTTTTTTACCAGACAATTCCCTTACTTTGAAAATTCTACTTTTTGGAAGTCCTTTTGATTTAGGAGCTACTTTTGTAGTTCTTCTTTTAGCGATATCAGCCCCACTTTCTACTTCCAGTCCGACCGGCGGAGCAAATAGGTCATCACTATCTTGAACAGGAGCAGGTTGTGGAACAGGAGCAGGTTGTGGAACAGGAGCCTCCACAACTTTTTCATCAAAAGTTACAACTGCACTAAAAACATCTTCCAAGAAGTCATCAGGAGATAATTGTATGTTACCACCAGTAATTTCATTTTGTAATTGATCCTCACCTATAGAAACAACAAACATGAAACGGTGTATATTCAAATAATTTGAAATAAATTCAGATATAGTGATAAATGCACCAGATGGCGCTCTTTCAAGTCCCTGAACTATAATAACGAGAGGTTTTTTCTGAAGTGATATTGCGGCTAATTTTTTCAGTGAAGAGTCAAACTGATGAATCATTTCTATTCTGTTTTCACTTGTAAGGTGAGTAGCTATAGTTGCAGGTGCACTCTCATTAATTCGATTCACTAGGTCGGCCGTTGCTCCTGTTGTATCTTGATTTGATTTCAATTCAGTTACTATTTGTTGTATGAGTGGTTGGGAAAGGTCATTCTCAGATAGAAATCTCCGTGCGTTAAAATCTATAACACTTAGACCTGCAGCGTAGAGGTCACTTTCTAAATCTGAGATAGCTGTTTTTCTCTCACCTAGAGAACCACCATATAGTGCAACAGAGGAAGGAGGATTCGAACCTCCAGCCATTTTAATTATCCTTGCTGTCGCTGCCGTCACCATTTTTTCCCTCTATATTATCAGAGTGTCTGTTCACCGTAGAGCAGTCTTTAAAGGTTGGCTACATGGAGCCCATCAGTGCGGGGGTCGCATAGCCTGGCCAATTGCGCTGGACTTAAGATCCAGTCCTTAGTGGTACGTGGGTTCGAATCCCTCCCCCCGCACCAT
>CAYFGG010000078.1:0-3768 GCA_964342795.1 uncultured archaeon
TATAGGAACAAACTGGTACATAATTTTTGATTATCCATCAGATAAGAACAATGGTACTATTTCTTTTGAGTTTTCTACGGGTTTGAGCAAAGTTTATGTTTATGATTCAGACAAAGATACTGATTCGGTTAGTTTTCCAGGATCAAGTTTCACAGAAGAAATATTCAATTTGGAACTCTATGTGAATATCACAGGCTCTGAAGGTTCAGAGGGAGACTTTATTCTTAACATACATGTTAACAAGCCCCCTGCTGAAGATTTATTCCATCTTTGGGGAGGGATGACTGTCTTCTGGATTGCCATAGGATCTTATGTCCTATTTCTTTCTAACAAATTGAAAGATTTAAGTAAAGAAATGGAGAAAAAGTAATGTCAGATTCTGAAAGACGAACAAGCACACCTTGGTCCTCTTGGTCCAAAGGATTTCTTGCTTTTTCAGTTTTAGTTGCCACAGGAATTGTAGTTTATACAACGGTTGATGAGCAATCAACTTATGTTTCTGTAGAAGAAGCAGTATCTGGCAATTATGCAGATGGGGCAAATTTGCAGGTTCATGGTACGGTTACTGAACTAACCATAGACGATTGTGTAATGATTGATGGTAACTATTCGCTTAGGGTTGATATTTCAGGACTTGTACTTCCAGATACTTTTGCTGAAGATAAAGGCGCTACTTTCACAGGAATTCTGCATGTTACAGAAGGAGAGATGTATCTAGAGGCTGTAAAAGTACAAATGGGCTGTCCTTCTAAGTATGAACCAGTGGAAGAGCCAGCTTCATGAAAGATAAGTTAATACCCAAAGACGAACAAGTGTATGAATTACCTCAAGAGGGTAATATGAGAGTCCCAGGAAGAATATATTCATCCCAGTCACTTTTGGAACATCCTGGAATGGATTCAGCTATACAGCAGGTTGCTAACGTTGCTACATTACCAGGCATTGTAGATTATAGTTTGGCAATGCCAGACATACATTGGGGTTACGGATTTCCAATAGGTGGAGTCGCAGCATTCAAGACAGGTACCAAGGGTGATGATGTAGGTGTTATATCACCAGGTGGAGTTGGTTTTGACATAAATTGTGGAGTTCGCCTTATACGAACAGATTTGGTTGAACAAGACATACGGGGTTGTCAGAAGGAATTAATTGATGAATTGTACAAAGAAGTTCCTGCAGGCCTTGGATCAAAAGGTAAAATTACGCTTTCAGACAGACAATTAGAGTCTGTTTTGTCGATTGGGGCAAAGTGGGCAGCTGACGAGGGTTATCTGTGGGAGAGTGATCTAGACGTTTTAGAGGAGAATGGTTGTATTGAGAATTGTGCACCAGAACACGTTTCACATTATGCTAGAACAAGAGGACGCAAGCAGGTAGGCTCATTAGGAAGTGGAAATCATTTTCTGGAAGTACAGAAAGTGGATGAAGTTTTTGATGAAGAAGCAGCTAAAGCTTTTGGTCTTTTTGAGGGTCAAGCTGTTGTTATGATGCATACAGGCTCTAGAGGTTGTGGGCATCAAGTCTGTCAAGATCATCTCGATTGTGTTCTGAGTGCTAGTAAAAGAGAAGGAATTGATTTGCCGGACAAACAATTGGCTGCAGCTCCTCTTGATACAAAGGAAGCTCAGGAATATTTGGGCGCAATGTCCTCTGCAGCTAATTTTGCATGGGCCAATAGATCCTTGATATCATATGCTACTCGTCAGGCCTTCTCAAACATTTTTGGTGGAGATGGGAAGAGTCTTGGAATGGATACAGTCTATGATGTATCTCACAATATTGCTAAAATAGAAAATCATTCAGGGGAGGATTTGTGTGTTCATCGTAAGGGAGCAACAAGAGCATTCGGTCCAGATTCACCAGATATTCCTGCAAAATATCGTAGTTTTGGACAGCCAGTTATAGTTCCTGGAGACATGGGAACCTCAAGTTATGTTTTGTCTGGAACCTCAGGTGCTATGGCTCAGACATTTGGTTCCACATGCCATGGAGCAGGTAGAGCGCTTGGGCGTAAAGCAGCATTGAAGAAATTTGAGTCTAAAAATCTGGTCAAACAGCTTTGGAAAAAAGATAGAATTTATGTGAGAGCCCGCTCACCACGCGTGGCCTCAGAAGAGGCACCTGGTGCATACAAGAATGTTTCAGATGTGGTTGATGTTTGCCATGCTTCAGGAATCGCTAATAAAGTTGTTAGACTGAAGCCAATGGGTGTAGTGAAAGGATAGATGGGAATACAGTTAGGACCATTACTAGAAACACGTAAAATATCTATAGAAGAATTAAGTGGTCAGAGGATAGCAATAGATGGCTACAATGTATTGTATCAGTTCCTCACAAGTATAAGACAAGCTGATGGTTCACTATTGTCAGATTCAGAAGGTAGGGTAACCAGTCATTTGAGCGGCATATTATTCAGATTCTCAAATTTAGTTGAAAACGGTCTTAGAATATGCATTGTTTTTGATGGTAAACCTCCATTATTGAAGCGAGATGTTCTTGAGGAGAGAAGACAGAGAAAGATTAAAGCCCAAATTGAATGGGAGGCAGCCATAGAAGCGGGCGACATGGAGACCGCTAGAACGAAAGCACAACAAACAACTAGACTTGATTCTAAGATGATAGAAGAATCAAAGAAGCTCCTTGATTTTCTTGGGATTCCATGGATTCAAGCACCTAGTGAGGGCGAGGCACAAGTAGCACACCTACTAAGCACAGGCAAAGTTGATTATGGGGCTTCACAGGATTTTGACACAGTATTGTTTGGTGCTTCTAAGTTAGTCCGTAATTTAACATTGTCAGGAAGGCGTAAATTGCCGAAACAGCAAAAATGGGTTGAGGTCTCTCCAGAAATAATTGAAGTTGAAAAATCATTTGAAGTTTTAGAACTTACTAGAGAGCAACTTGTTGATGTTGCAATTCTAATGGGAACAGACTTCAACAATGGAATAGATGGAATAGGTCCAAAAAAAGGACTTAAACTTCTGCAAGAATGCAGTAATGCTGAGAAAGCTCTTGAGAAAATAGGGAAGAAAATAGATAATTTGGATGAGATACGTTCATTATTCCTGGACCATCCCGTTGAAGATTTTGATCCGGAGTGGCAAAGTCCAGACAGTTCTTCGGTTATTTCTTTTCTTTGTAACAACTATTCTTTTAATAAATCAAGAGTTGAAAAGGCACTGGAAAAGTATGTTCATGCTAGAAATCCGTCAAGGCAGTTGACTTTAGGGGACTTTTAGCATATTTTAAATATATCAGCGGTCCGGGCCACATAATGCAGAGCATTTCTTTGGAAGAGCTTGACCAAGCCCTAGATTCTGGAGCTTCGATAATTGATTGCCGTCCGACGAATGATTTTGCAGCCTCTCACATACCTAACTCAATAAGTTCTAGCATAAATGGATCCTACGAGTATATGGTTCAATGTCTTTTTGATAAAGATCATAAAATAATTATAATTGCCGAAAGTGGAAGAGAAAGTGAGGCTATCTTAAGGTTAGAAGTTGAGGAGTATAACAATCTTTCATTCTTTAACTTTGAAGATTGGATTTCCTCTGGACGAGAAACTTCGGATTTTGTGCGCATCTCTGCTAAAGACGCAGTCAAATATCATGATAAAATGAAAGATGTAAGTAACTCAGAGGATTGGGACGTTCTTCATGTAAAAGATGTAGATAACATGCCCTTGATTGACTTGGTAAAGGATCCTAGTTCTATTCTTGATGGAGATGTTCTTTATTGTGGTAATGGCCACAAGTCTATGGCAGC
>CAYFGG010000079.1:0-3719 GCA_964342795.1 uncultured archaeon
GTAGCACCGACTCCCGGCCCAGTATGGGTTGGTGAGGTTCTCGTGGGGGCTAATTCCCCAAAATACAGCCCAATCATTTCGGGCATTATTTCAATGTCAACAAATTCGCGACCATTGTGAACAGCGAATTTCCTTCCTACAAATTGAGGAATTATAATCATCTCACGACGATGCGTTCGAAGGACCTTTTCAGGGCTTTGATTAGAATCATTAATTAACTTGGCTTGTTCTTTGCTAAATCCACGTTTGAAAGAACGGCGTTGTCTAGAAGGAAGCATTGTCAGGAATTCTTCAAACTCAAGTTCCTGAAGTTTATCTAGCGTTAATCCACGGTAGGTGAACTCCTTCTTTCGGCGGACTTGAATTCCTGCCTTCCTCTTTCTCTCTCTCCTTCTTGCTGCCTTGGGCGTTGCAAGTCCTTTGGTTCTACGGGCCATTAGCGCTTACCTCCAGTTCTCTTAGCAGCTACATGACCGACTTTACGGCCAGGCGGAGCATTTCTTGAAATCGTAGAGTTGACACCAACGGTTTGCTTTCTTCCACTTCCGTGAGGGTGGTCCACAGCATTCATTGCCACACCTCTTACCTTTGGCCAAACCTTTGGTCGGGCACGGTTACGGTAGAAATTCTTTCCAGCCTTGGCGATTGGTTTTTCTCCTCTTCCTGAACCCGCTACAGAGCCTACGGTTGCTCTGCACATATTGTCCAAGGTCTTCTGAGCCTTGGATGGCAGTCTGACAGTCGTAAGTTTTCCGTGTGATATGACCACACCACTCTGGCCAGCGGCACGAACAAGTTTTCCACCGTCACCAGGCTTCATCTCGATATTGTAGACCCTAGTTCCTTCAGGGATTGATCCCAAATAAGCGGTGTTACCGGTCTTTATTTCGGCCCCGTGCCCAGCACTTACTTCTTGACCAACATGCATCCCATCGTGGGCTATCATAGTGTATTTGTCTTCCCCATCGTCAATTTTTGCCAACGGAGCAGTCCTACCAGGATCATGCATCAATTCGACGACCTTACCAGTAGAGGTTTTTGCTCTAGGGTGCCTTGCATCTCCTTTGAAACGCCTGTCTGAGGCCTTGTAACGATGCCCACGACCGCGTCTCCTAGGTATGATTCGCTTTCCCATATTATCACAATATTCCTAACCGGTTGCTCAGGTCTTCTGCCGAATGACCTTCAGCGAGCTTCACGATTGCTAGTTTACCTTCTTTGGTAATTCGAGTATTGACCTTACTGACTTCCACTTGGAAGAGAGATCGTACGGCTCCTCGAACGTCATGTTTTGTCGCTGTTCGAGAAACATAGAATTCTAATTTATTCTGTTCAAGCATATACAAGGCCCTCTCCTTGGATCTTGGACTGAGAATCACTTTGTGATCACTCATAGTCTCTCTCCCAAGGCAGATACTGCAGCCTTACTGAACACTACCAATCTTCCAGGATCACCACCAGGTGCTAGAAGTTCGGTGTTGAGATTCTTGGCAGTGGTTACATCCACTCCCGATAGATTTCGGAAAGCTCTTTCAGAGCCATTAGTTTCAGATAGAACAACCAGAACGGAACGTGGTTTGCGGTATTTTCGTCCACGTCTCTTTCCTTTTCCAGCTCTTACAGTTCTTCTGGATGCGGCACGTTCGATGTCTTCGCTAATACCAAGTCCATCCAAAAGAGACAATGCTCGCTTTGTCAGCGATTCACCTTCGTGATCAGCCGCCATGCTCTCTATTTTATCTTCAACAACGTAGGGCAATTTTGCCTTTTCAGGTATGGCGTGTCCTCTAGCATTAACATACGATTCTTGTGAAGTTGCGGCTAGAGCGGATCGGAATGCCTTTTTCTTTTCCTTTGAATTAATTTTCTGGTCCCATTCCTTTTCAACTTTAGGTGGGTGAGCGCGCCTTCCTCCCACTGTGTTAGGAGCTTCTGCACCACGTCCGCCACCTTGATTCTTACGAGGCGTACGGGCCATACCTCGGCCTTTACCAGGCCATGAAACAGAATGTCTTAGACCTGCTCTCTTGGATGCACCATAAGCCTGTCTGCGGTTTGCTCTTGCAGATTTCACAGCCCTTCTTATGAGATCAAGTCTGACAGGTTCCTCAAAAGCTGCTGGAAGCGTGGCCGAGCTCTTCGAAGCTTTACCTTTCATAGAATAGATAGGAACTTTCATTCTACACTCCCTGTTGGCTCTCTTGTGAGACCATTGTTATTTCCGGTACAACCTTTGCATCTGTGCTTTTACCGTGGAATCTCACGGCTTTTCTGAAACGTATAAGTCGCTTGGTAGGTCCAGGCAAGGAACCGTGGAGAAGTGCATAGGTTCCTCCTACCAATCCATAATTTAGGAATCCTCCATTTGGATTGATTTCATCTGGATTATCTCCAATCTTTAGTAATCTTTTGTTGTATTCAGTTCGTTGATGGTATCCAGTCTGTCCAGCTTGTGGAACAGTAGATACAACATAACCAGGACTGAAAGGACCCAAATTCCCAATCATTCTACGATGTTTTGAGTTTTTGTGCGTAAGTAGTTTGACTCCCCAGCGCTTAACATGACCTTGGAAACCATATCCTCTGGTTACAGCTACAGCATCCAACATTTCCCCATCTTCTGCGAAGTCATTGATAGTTAATTCCTTACCAAGCATTTCCTTGGCAAATTTCATTTGATCATCTATGGAACCTCCACCAACAGCCATCTCCATTATCTCAGGCTTCTTTTTTGGTATCCCCTCAACCATCTTGGGTTGTGTTTGGACTAATAATCGAATGTCCTCAAGGTCACTGTCCTTCATTTTCTTCCAAGCAGATTTCGCATCATGATCCTTTGGCAATGGAATTCTTCTCTCCAGTTCGGGGTCCAATTTCTTATCCCATGCCTCTGTCAATGTTCTCAGACCATAACTATCCTTGACATATCCACGAGCAGCAACGACTTTCATAGGTGGAACTTCCACCACAGTCACAGGCATTCTAATCTCCTGTCCGGCAGTAGTAGATTTCTTTCTGTAATCCACAGCCATTATGTGGCTCATACCGACTTTGTATCCTGCAAAGCCCAGTACCTTTGGCTCCTCACTATCGCTAGCAGCCCAGCTAGAGATATGGGGCGTCTCGGAGCGTGCTCGCTTACGAGGGCTGAACGCCATGGAACCGCGGTTTGGTTTGTTGTGCTTTGGCATTTTTGTCTTTTCTCCAGAAATCGCTAACCGTTGCTAACGGAATCGAAATCAGGCGTAGTTTCCCACATGTTTCACATCGTACCGTGACGCCGTTTCTCGTCGAGAACAAGTGTCTCAAGAGGTGTAGGGATAATTGCCCTAAACGTCTGGTTGCGCGAATGTAGGGTCGCTCGCAGAAACGGACCCTATATAAGGACTGGCGTTAGTTTTCCTCGATAAGAGGTGCAGTTTCAGGAGGTTTTTCTTTACTAGTTGGTATCTCCTTGATGCCGTACATCATCCTAGTAATCCAGTGCCGTTTCATAATTTCAAAGAATATCCAGCACCCAATTGTAACTAGAATAGTTCCAATCAAGAGTATTACAATATCGGAAAATCCCTTTGCCATGAAAACTATGAGGACTGCATAAACGATAGGTTGATGAACGATGTAGAAGGGATAGACGCCCTGATTAAGATACGCTAGATGTTTGCTTGGTTTATTGAGGAATTTTGCACCCCATGTAAATACAAATAAACACCAAAACC
>CAYFGG010000080.1:0-3710 GCA_964342795.1 uncultured archaeon
AATGCATAACCTGTTGAATCAAGTCCAACAACGTGGTCACAGCCTGGTCGTGAACCAAATATAATCGTTACTGGTTCGTTTGCATGGAATTTAGCATCGCTACCATCTATTTCTAAATCCTCACAACCATCACATGATATGACTTCGTATCTCTCTAAGAGAGATATCTCAACATGCCAATCTTCTCCATCTTCACCAATTGGAATATAGAGTTCATGGGTGTCAGATGAATCATCTGCACCTTCAAAGTGTACTTTGAAAGTAGTTCCCATCATCATTGGTAGACCTTCATTATCAGATACCGCGCCAATAATGTTTTCAGACATTGGCATAGGATTAGGATCCTCAGGGTCATTAACTCCTATTATTCCATCTAGTAGTGCTGGATTATCATCTTCCTCGTGTTCATAATCATCAGGTGATGGGATAGTGCCATCCTCGTAATGTGTGTTTTCTGCGAAGAATTCATAGTTTGGATGCTGTCCAAAGCTATCTGTACAAATCCATATGTCGGTTCCATCATCATCAGTATAATGTTCACAATAATACCACCAAGTCTGATATCCTATAGAAGTACCATTTCCACCCTCATCGTTGTAGCATGACCAGCGGTCATTATCATCTGGTTCTCCTTCCCATTCACAGTAGTGATATGCTTCATCATTCCATCCTACAGCAGGGACGCCATCATCATCGGCATCACTGGTCCACATGCCTAAATCGTCCATATCTCTCATAAGTTTTACCACATTTTGTGCAACCTCAGAAGCTGTCCAGTCTCCAGAAATATACTGTGAAAAGTTGAACGCAAACTCTTGATCAAAGTAATCATAAGGATCATCTTCACAATCATAGATACATTCCCATTCAGCATATGGGAAGTGGTGTCTATCATCTCCTTGATGGAATTCTGGATCAACAAATTCTAGATTTCCAGTAACACTACTCCAATGAACCACTGTGTGGTTGCCATATGCATAAAGTCTAATCATGATTTCCGATTCACCATCCCATCCCTCGGAACAGTTGAACCCACAAGTGAAATTAGTCAATGTATCATAATCATAAAAGCCATCACTGTTAAGGTAATACCATTCTTGCCATTCATCATTCCAATAATAAAATTCAATCCATATATCTGAACTATTACCATCTGTTTCAAATGCCTGAGTGAAATTTACGGTGATATTCCCCTCTTCATCTGCAGAAACTGCGGATATATCTCGTCCGCCACTCCACTCATTATCCCAATAACTGTTTTCCAAAATTGAACTGGAGGAATAAGGCGCGGAAGAATAGGTGTCATTCAGCCAGTAATTTCCATATCCTATTCCTGTTTCATAAGTATATGTTGTTGCTGTAACTATTGTATAATAACCTTCAGATAATTCTAGATGCAATCTGGAGTATATACATGAAGAATCTAATGGAGCCAGACAGTTGTACCCTTCAGTGTCATAATTGTCATCAAAACCTCTATTAGAATCAATTAAAACCCCATCATACCATTCTTCATCAGACCCATTAAAGTCAGCGTAGCCATCATAGAGATATAATGATGTAGATGCTGGGTAACAATACGATGGTTCGCTCCTCTCATCATAATAGTAGCACTCCCAAGCTCCTGAGATTAGATAGTCATCTATGTACTCGCCTGTTGGTACCGTGATTCCGTAATAGTTGAAAAGAACAAATTGCGGTCCTTCACATGATTCGATTATAAAGTCATCACAATCTGGACGATTGAACATACCAAATGAATCTTGGTCTACTGAACCATTAATGTACTCAGTATGGCTCTCTCCATGGTAGGATATAAGTTCATGACTGAAATCGCCCCAATAATTACAATAATATGGACTAGTTTCATTCAGTACATACATCCACTCATCATTATCTTCATCGTAGTAATATTCCCAGTTTTCATCACAATAAGATACTGTAGCTAAAGTGTATTCTCCTTGTAAGTCACCAAGTATTATGTTATCACATTCAACTTCTATCATATCTTCATCTGCCCAATCGCAATAGTGATTTTCTCTAGCAATGACATTACCATCATTTAATTCATCTATACTGCTTAGATGCCCGTCATAAAGATACAACTCACCATGCCAATAGCTATGACGGTATTCATCTTCACCATCTTGACAATCCCATTCATCATTGTTTACTTGCCATATCCAAATCTTAGAACCATCGTGGCAATCAAACCAATTGACTTCTTCACCTTCACATTCTTCGGAGTCATTGTAGTATGACTTCTGACAGTTGTCTGAATGGTCATCAGGCGTGTTATTGTCATACCACTGCTCATCGGAACCGTCTCCACAATCATCGTATCCATCGTTTACCCAATAGAAAGGTATAGTACCATTTCCATCCTCATGATCTACATGATTTCCACAGACAAAACCTGGCTGCTCAAATTGTAAATAGTCAGGATTTATTGTCCAAGGGTCCTCTGCATCATGTTCAAGTGTTATGTGTGATAACTCGAACAAAACTGGTTCGTAGTGGTCCATATGATCATCACCGTAGAATTCATTGTAGAAATCCAAAAAGTAATTGTCTAAGAATTCTTCATCTGTAATATATCCTCTCTCATAAGCTATCACTCCCATGAAAAAATTTGGATTACAATCTCCTGTTGCATTCTCATATTCAGTAGAACACAGACGATATATTCCATTGTCATCTTGTGTCAACATATCTGCGCACATTTCAGCTGTTTCTGAATTTGTAGAATCTGATTCACAATGATCATACATTGCAGCCATACATGGGATTACTGAACCACCGGGAATACATGTTGTAAATATTTCACACATTGAATCAGTACTGCCTGAATCACTACTACAGTAATTCTCAGTGTATTCCTCACACTCATCTGATCCCTCATCATGG
Source organism: uncultured archaeon (assembly GCA_964342795.1). Classification (GTDB taxonomy): domain Archaea; phylum Thermoplasmatota; class Poseidoniia; order MGIII; family CG-Epi1; genus CG-Epi1. The sequence continues at coordinate 2,908 of CAYFGG010000080.1, forward strand.
CATACTTCTGCATTACAAGGGCTATCTGGATTGTCTGCATCGAAAGGACAGTCTCCAAAACCATGATCTTCATCTGACATTGTCATATCTATCCAATGGTCGAAACAGTCTTCAGTAATTTCTCCTTCATCAGTTCCGATCATATCTGCACACATCATTGATATTTCTTCACGCGTGTCATCAGACCAAGCAACTGGCATTTCTCCATAGAAATCAACCATCCAATTTTCTAATGATTCCATCGTCATGGTTGCATGGAAAACTTCTGGGTTTCCACCATCGTCATCACTAACTTCTTCGTGTCCATCTGCACCAACATTGTACGTTGGAACTGCAACGAAAGCACTCATGACCATCATGAGAAATACTGATAGTACTGAAAATCTGCTAAAGCTCATGGGTCCTCTGTATGATGACAATATATATAGATTACAGGTCCTGAAACAGAACCACTGGAATATGTATCTTAGCAAACCTAGTGTGGCCACTATCATCAGTATACATTCTGACTACTGGTATCCCCTCTGTCATAACAGAGAGATATTCCCCAGATATTTATGCTTAGTGTATTCTGCGACGTAGACCTGCTGCGCCGACTAATACAAGTGCACCAACTGCGAAACTAATGCTTGGCAATCCTGATTCATCAGCGATTGCTTGAATTGGATCAGCTTCTGTTCCATTTCCAACAGTTACTGTACCAACCATTCCCATAGTTGCATGTGGTTCACAAACATAGTAATGTGTTTTGTCGTTTTCAGTAAATGTATGTCTGAAATCAACTGTAGTAGCAGATTCACCAC
>CAYFGG010000081.1:0-3626 GCA_964342795.1 uncultured archaeon
AATACTGTGGTTGTTTTGTTCTGGTCACAGCTTTTTTCTAGTTTTAATCCGACCTCGTAAATGTAAGATTTGGTCAAGCAGACCGTCTTCACTAGTAATATGAAACATTATTATTGCCGTACAGCAACCAAGAATAAAAAACCCAGAAAACAGAAACGACACGATTGCAACTATGTTTAATTCTAGATAGATATGACGCCAAAGCAGATTGTAATTCAAAACAACAGGAATAGCAAGACACAAGGTGCAAAGTCCTATTCGGACATTCGTTTTCATACCCTCCCTGACGCCTTTGTTTAATTTAATACTGTGGTTGTTTTGTTCTTTGGTGGGTCTACTATAGATCCTATAACAGCGCCTTAGGAGTCTTTCTTTTCCTCTTCATCGTCATCATCAAAATAGGATTGGACCCTTTCTATTTCCTTTTCAACGCGTGTGTTAAGCTTCAAAACAAAAGTTGCCAGCAAAACAACCAATACAGTTACTGCTATAGCAGAGATGTACATTCCTTTGAGCGTGCCATCATCATTATCAGGCATCAAATGATCAACCGTAGCATTAATTGTGTCCTTCCAACTCAAAGCAACTACCAGACCGAATGCAGTCATTACTGAGGAAAGAATTATTCCTCTTATATTCAACTTCTGAACGTTCTCTTCAAAATCACCCATCATTTTCCTCCGGAGTATTTTTCTCTTCCAATTTTAGGCTGTATATAGAGAATATGTACAGATCTGGATTGTCCCGTATACGTTCCACGCATGGACCGCACATTGGATGAACAAAACCCTGATTTTCCTCATGTTTATGCCTAAGATCTGCCTGATAGCAATGAGATACAAGATACTCTGCTTCAGCCGGCTGATTCAATCTCGTAGGAGTTAGCCCATGGACATCTACACACATACGACAATACACGTTACACCTGACTTCGCATTCACTGCAAACCCCTATTATAATTATGCTACTAAATTTTATATAACACTTCCAAGTCGAAAAATTATGGCAAAGGAAAAGAAAACCCAAGGTTTCCAGTCAGCCGCGGGTCTTATCAGATACTTTGACGCCGAAGATAAGAATGCTCTTCAGATATCAAGATGGGGTGTTATTCTTGCCTGTATTTTAACCATTATAGTGGTCGAGGTCGCTGACGCCGTAGGTAGACAAACCAGTCTATACATCCTTGGAATTGGATTGGTTGTAATCATATTGAATGAATTCAGAATAAGTCGTTCTGAATCTGTATAATTTTATTTAACGGAACTTAATCCACGCCCTAATGCAACTTTGTGACTTCTGTGGTTTTGTGCTAAACAATGGGGATGCAAAATGCTCTAATTGTGCAACACCAATACCTGGTCGCGAACATCTATCAATTGAAACATCAAAGAATAGGCCAACAGTAGAAAAGGCACCCTCAAAATTCATACCAACGACCTCGGGTCTTTCAAGTTATATACCAAAAAAGACAATAATTCTCCTACTTGTAGTTGGAATCATAGTTGCGCCCCAAACTCAAACTCTATTAACCAAGAGTATCGAATACTGGGATGAGATGAATACTCCCTACTACAATATTCCTGAAAGCGTGACACTCACTTTTGTCAGAAATTTTACAATATTATTGGATAGTGGAAAATCAGCTGATTATGAGTTGATTCTCAGTAAAACTGAGAATAGACCTGACTGGCCACAACAGGACAACATCGCCTGGCAAGAAGTAGAAGTTGTAAATATTAATCCTGAATTTGAAGAAACTGGTATTGGTAGAATGAAATGGTCAGGGCAGGTAAATGAAACTCACAGAGAATATATTGAAATCAGCTACAAGATTACTGTTGATACTATAAGACCTGAACTGACTCCAGAAGATTCTGGAACATTAAATGACATCCCTGAGGGTTATGAGAATTATCTAGATGATGACTGGTTGATTGAACCAAGCTTACCTGAGATACAAGAATTAGCAGCAGAAGCTGTGAACGGAACTGATGGAAATGTTATCCAGATTCTGACTAATATTTTTGATTATATAGCCTCAGGCTACGTCTACAAAGCATCATCTATTCCCAAGAGCTGCCCAGAAAGTATTGCAAATGGATATGGAGATTGTGATGATTTCTCAATTCTTTTCTCATCCATTGCTAGAGCTGCAGGAATACCAACTTGGATGGAATTGGGGAAAATACCTGCTTTCATAGATGTAAGAGACGAATGCGATCTGAGAGATTGGGGAGGCCATGCATGGGTCAATGCCCTTGTACCATTAAGTGATGGAACAGTAACTGTAGTAAGTATTGACCTTGCAAACTCATATTTCATGTGGATGCCGCCATATAGAATATCTGACTGGGTAGATGATGGAAACGGCGACAATCTATATTCATACTACTATCTTTTTTCAAGCCAAGGTAACGGTAGAGCAACATACATTGAGAACAGTTATGTATCCAGTTGCACAACTTCTGGAAACATAAAATTAGCAGAACTATGAAAATTTCAAAATTCGAGATCTCTGACCTAGAGGATATGATGCTTTTCCTAGATGATAATCTAACTGAGAACTACGAAAAGAGAGTTTTCCATAATATACATCAAAGGTGGCCCGAAGGCTTCTTGCTTGTCAAAGAAAGAGATAAGATAGTTGGAGTTGGATGTGGAGCTATAATGCCAAACGAAAAACTAAGGATTTTAATCCTAGCTATGGATGAGAGACACCAAGGCAAAGGATTTGGAAAAAAGCTAATGGACATTATGATAGAGGAAAGTCTAGTTCATGGTGTCAAGAAGGTATCACTTGAAGTTAGAAAAGACTCTGAAGCAATCAATTTCTATCGTAAATTCGGCTTTTCAGGAGTTGACGTTTTGCCATGCTATTATCAGGATGGTTGTGACGGCATAGTTATGGAATTACAGTTATAATCTATCGACGAGGAAGTGGGGAAAGCTTTTTATACTGGCCTAAATCCACACGAAACCTCAGAGGCTGGTGAGAAAATGAGTTCTAAACCCGAAGACGAAAATGTTGACGAAGTAGTAGAATGTCCAGATTGTAAGGGCACCCACCTCAAAAGGGACTATGATCACGCAGAGATTGTATGTGCTGATTGTGGTCTTGTACTAGAGGATAATATCGTAGATACTGGTCCAGAATGGAGAGCCTTTGATATGCAACAGGAAAATGCCCTAGCAAGGGCTGGTCCTCCTATGTCAACTACACTACCTGACAAAGGACTTTCAACCGAGATTTCACCAACTAACAGAGATTACTACGGAAGATCAATCTCCAACAGAAATCAGTCTATGCTTTTCCGAATGAGAAAATGGCAGAGACGCGCAAGAGCTTCAAAGTCGGCCGAAAGAAACATGGCTGTTGCTATGCGTGAGATGCAGGCTGTTGCAACAAACCTGAAACTACCAAGAAGAATTCAAGAAACTGCTGCTTTCATCTACAGAAGAGCTATACAGGAACAATCACTAAGTGGAAGAGCAATAGAGATGGTTGCTTGTGCTGCATTATATGCCGCATGTAGACAAGAGGGAGTTCCAAGAACTTTAACCGAGATAAGCAGACACAGCCGTTACTCAAGAAAAGAGATTTCACGTACATATCAAGTCATGGTCAA
>CAYFGG010000082.1:0-3622 GCA_964342795.1 uncultured archaeon
GATTGCCTTTTGCAGTTACTGTAGTACAACCTAAAGGAATCATTCAAATTCAGGCTGATACAGTAATTCAAGTCCACGAAGACCCAGTCAAAGAGGAAGAATTGACAACGACCGGTGTTGTCTACGAGGATATTGGAGGCCTAAAGGAGGAGATAAAGAAAGTTAGAGAGATGATTGAGTTACCACTTAAACATCCTGAACTTTTCGATGCTCTCGGAATAGATCCTCCCAAAGGAGTTTTACTATATGGACCACCTGGAACTGGAAAAACTTTACTGGCTAAAGCTGTTGCGAACGAATCTGGGGCAAATTTCCTGTCAATTCAGGGCCCTGAGATAATGAACAAATATTATGGTGAATCTGAAGCTCATTTGAGGCAAAAATTTGAAGAAGCTGAAACAAATTCACCATCTATTATTTTTATCGATGAGATTGACTCCATCGCTTCTAAAAGAGATGAGACTCAAGGAGAGGTAGAAAGGCGAGTTGTTGCTCAATTACTAACTCTTATGGATGGTTTACAAGCTAGGGGACAAGTAATTGTCATAGCTGCTACAAACAGACCTGATGCAATAGACCAGGCTCTTAGAAGACCTGGTAGATTTGACCGTGAGATTGAAATCGGTATTCCTGACAGAGATGGAAGAAAAGAAGTTCTGCAAGTACACACTCGTGGAATGCCAATAAAAAGAGACAAAAAAGGGCACTGGAAGGAATTAGAGCATTTCGCAGAGATAACACATGGATTCGTTGGTGCTGACCTTGCTGCCTTAGCTAGAGAAGCCGCAATGAGCGCTCTGCGTAGATATCTACCTGAAATTGACCTTGATGAACCAATTCCTCCAAAATTACTCCAAGAAATGAAAGTGAATAAAGATGATTTCAAAGAGGCTCTAAAGGATGTTGAACCTTCTGCACTTAGAGAAGTAATGGTTGAGATTCCAAAAGTTGAATGGAGCGAAGTTGGAGGTCTAGAAGAAGTTAAACAGCAACTCAAAGAAACGGTAGAATGGCCTCTTACAAATCCTGAAGGGTTTGAGAGACTAGGTATTGATCCCCCAAGAGGAATGGTTCTATATGGCCCTCCTGGAACGGGGAAGACACTAATTGCAAAGGCTGTAGCAACAGAATCTGCTGCAAATTTTATAGCTATCAAGGGCCCAGAGGTGATGTCAAAGTGGGTTGGAGAATCAGAGAAGAAATTGAGAGAAGTCTTCAGAAAAGCAAAGCAGGTTTCTCCCTGTATTGTTTTCTTGGATGAATTGGATGCATTGGCTCCTGTCAGAGGATCTGGTGGTGACAATAACGTATCTGATAGACTTGTCGATCAATTGTTAACTAGTATGGATGGATTAGAGAATTTGGAAGGAGTTGTGATTATCGGAGCTACAAACAGACCAGAAATCATAGATCCTGCTTTGTTAAGGCCTGGCCGTTTTGACAGAATGATACTTGTTAATGAACCTGATGAGAAAGCTAGGAAAAATATATTGGAAATTCATACCAAATCAATGCCTCTTAAAGGTGTAAATCTTGGAACCCTAGCAAAGAAGATGGAAGGGTATACTGGAGCTGACATAGAAGGGGTTGTCAGAGAAGCTGCAATTCTTGCCCTTCGCAAGAATTCAAAAGCCAAAGAAGTCACAATGAAACATTTTGAGGAAGCGCTTGAACAAGTTTCACCTTCAGTTACAGAGGATACCGTAAAATACTATGCAGAACTAGGTAAAAAACTGAGGACGCGGACACGTAGAGGCGAAAGACGCAGTGAAAGCGATCTCTATATGTGATATGGAAATCCGACTATCTGATCTTAGGGATAAGCAAGTAACCACCGTTTCAGGTGAAAGATTAGGACATATACACAATGTCATTCTTGATTCAACATCTGGAGAACTAAAAAAACTAGTTATATCCTCGGAGGGGGAAGTGCCTGAGGGATACAAAGTTGATTCAGAGAATATGTTATATATTCCTTTTGAGACGGTGCGATCTATCAAGGACATGGTAATGGTGAAAATTTGAATTTAGAGAACCTACCCGATCAAGGAAAAGTAACTGCAGGATTCTATTATTTCCTGATACCTTTAGCTTTAGCATTCTGGATTGGATGGGGATTGAAATTCGGTGTTTGGTGGGATATTGGATTATATGCTGTCCTTGTAGTTATGTTAGGTTTTGGCCTTATTGGTGGATTTGTATACGGAAAAAACTAGTATTTCTTCCATCAATCTTATATAGTCAGTACTAAAATCTGAAAAAGCTTGTGTTGTTTTTAGACAAATAAAATCGATACGAGAGGTGCAAAAATGGAAATCACGATGATATGGATTTTAGCATGGGTTTTAGCACTTGGATTTGCTTTCTGGAAACTTAGATGGGTTGAAAGTCAAAGCCAAGGTACTGATGAAATGGCAAAGATTGCAGGCCACATACGTAGTGGAGCTATGGCATTCCTTAACAGAGAATACCGAGTTCTATCTATTTTTGTTGTTGTAGTTGCAATTTTGTTATTCCTTAGTTATAATTCTGAAGGACAAGGAGCGATTGCCTTGGCTTTCGTTTTTGGGGCCTTCTGTTCTGGATTGGCAGGATTCATAGGAATGTGGTCTGCTACCGCCTCGAATAGTAGGACTACTAATGCTGCAAGAACAAGTCTAAACGATGCTTTGCTTGTAGCATTCTCTGGAGGTTCCGTAATGGGTATGTGTGTTGCGGGTCTTGGTGTAATGGGACTTTCTTTGCTCTACATGGGTCTTGAAAGTAGTTTTGAAAATTTAGAAGATAGGCTCTCAGTTATGGCAGGTTTCTCACTTGGAGCTTCATCAATAGCATTATTTGCTAGAGTTGGCGGTGGAATATACACTAAAGCAGCTGATGTTGGTGCCGATCTTGTAGGGAAAGTGGAAGCTGGAATACCTGAAGATGACCCACGAAATCCTGCAACTATAGCTGATAATGTTGGGGACAACGTAGGTGATGTTGCTGGAATGGGTGCAGACTTGTTTGAATCATTTGTTGGAGTAATGATTGGTGCTATGGTTTTGGCGGCTGCTCAAAATTCACCTGATTTGGTACAGTTACCTCTAACTTTAGCTGCTGCAGGAATATTTGTATCCATTATCGGTACTTTCTTAGTAAGAACTAATGAAGGGGGAAATCCTCAAACTGCGTTAAACAAAGGACACTTTGGTGCTGCTGCACTAATGCTCATAGTTTCTTACTTCATAATTGATAATATAGCTGCAGAAGGGATAAACTGGGTTGTTGAGAGGGATGCTGAAGGTAATGCCACAGAATCTTTAGAATTAAAGACAATGAACCTATTTTTGGCAACACTAGCTGGTGTAGTATCTGGAATTTTGATTGGATTATTTGCTGAGTATTATACTTCGGATGAGAGCGCACCTGCACAGGAAATTGCTAAAGCTTCTGAAACTGGATCTGCAACAAACATAATCTCAGGTTTAGGTACTGGGATGATTTCTACCGCTTTACCAGTCATAACTATAGCGTTAGCTATGCTCTTTGCCTATGAATTTGCAGACTTGTATGGAATTGGAATTGCAGCTCTAGGAATGCTTGCAACTATTGGAATCCAACTAGCTGTTGACGCTTATGG
>CAYFGG010000083.1:0-3611 GCA_964342795.1 uncultured archaeon
CTTGAGCAAATGCATATCCCCAAGGAACAAAATTCTCGTAGATAAATTCTCCTCTCCCGGCACTTACAATATTCGTTGGTGTACTTGCACCTCCGTCGGGCCCTCCATAATCATAGTAAGGACTTACAACAGCAATGACTGGAACTTTTTCAGAATCCAAGGTGTTACTTGGCAACCAATAAGAGAGATGCACTATAGCATCAGATGGACCAGTTTCCCAAACGGAACTTGTATCCACATTAATGAACGCTTCTTGAACATCTAATGCTTCGTATGGCCCTTCTTCTAGGACATAACTATGTGTTCCATTCTTATTCCATTCGAATTTATGCCGATCGAATAAATCAGGATAAAAGTAAGATTGGTTGTTCGGCAGAACCTCATCTTCATTCTCACTGAGATACACCAGAATTGAAGAACTGAGGAAAACGAGAACTGTAGCAATAGTGAAAGCCTGTTCTCTAGAAACCATTTATCTTAGCAACATCCGCCTTCGCCACAACCACATTCTCCTTTCTTGCCTTCAGGCGCAGGATTTGGGTTGTTAACACGAAAACCTTCTCCCATATCAGACACAACATAGTCTATCTCAGTGCCTTTGATTTTGTCAACATCTCCATTGTTGATTATCAATTTCAAACCTTGAGATTCAAATTCAGAGTCGTCTTCTCCTACCTCGTCAAAACCCAAAGCGTATTGATAGCCGCCACCGCAACCACCAGGAAACACTCCAACTCGGAGGTGCTTTCCATTCATGTTCTGTTCGCTAACGGCCTTGTTTATTTTCTCAGCAGCTGACTCAGTTATGCTAATCATAATGATTGGAGCAGCTGTTTGATTTTATAGTTTACTGATGCTATAATTACTGGTAAATTCTCTTGAAGTAATAACAGAATTGAAACTCAGATAAACACTGAAACAATTCTTAATTCCCTTTAAAATCACTCTGTCCCAAGTAGGTTTTATCTGTACATCATATACGATAAAGGGATTTTTGTAAATTTGTTTTGCCGTCCAGAGATACATATCAGATGCCGTTTTTACTGCAACTCTCATTCTCTTAGGAATGTAGTTAAATCCAATTTCGGCTCTCTTTTGCCAATCGAAGTAAATCTTGATTTGAGATCGTATGAAATCTTTGAATTGTTGTGGTTTTCGACGAGCTTCTCCCCTTGTGAGTCCATTCAACCCAAATTTTCTAAGTGAGTCTCTTGGGAAGTAGGTCCGATTAAGATCAAGGTCCTCATCAATGTCTCTTATGAAATTTATGAATTGCATTGCCTTTCCTAGGTATTTGGATGCCTCATCAGCACTTTTATCAATATTCATGACTCTGTTCATCATAAGCCCAATAACTTCTGAGGAGCCGTAAAGATAGACGTTCAATTCATCCAAGTTTTCATATTCCGATTTGGTAGTATCCATTTCCATTGAATCTAGGAAAGCCTCAATCCATGTTTTTTCGAATTCCATTCTTTCAGAAAGTTCAATGAAGTTTTGGATAACCGTGTCATTCACATCTTCTCCTTTCAGAGCCTTATTGTATTCATTTCTAAAATGCTTGAATCCATTTACATCCTGCGGGACCGAATCAACAAAGTTGTCCGCCACTCTAACAAAACTGTAAAGTGTTGTTACATCTTTTCTTATCGCCTTGGGGAAAAGCTTGGTACTGTTGTAATAAGTTGTACTTCCCTCCTTGAAGATAAGGTCAGGATCGCTGGGCGTTTCAGGATTTCCGAAATTACTTGCAGAGTACATGTTGCTGCCTAAATTATATTTCATAGTGCACAACTTAGTATATAAAGAAATCAACATAGTGCCTAACCTCACAGCCTATTCAAAGTGTCCAGGGTGTCTTTACCCGCAAGCGTTACACCTTCCTGTAATTCACCATCTACCATTCCTTTTGTTCCCAATCCTCCCAGAAAAATTTTGGTATCTGGCAATTCTTTTGCTAATTCCTTGGCGATTATTTTGGCATTGAATAAATATCGCGATATAGTTACAGATATGAATGCTACATCAGGGCGCGCATGTATTACAAAGTCAATAATTGCTTTATTGGTCGCTTTCTTTTCATCACCCATGTACCAGTTTCCACCAATGTTTGTTACTCTGTAATTCCTTATTTTCAGCAACCCTTCGAGAATAATATTGGACATAGTGTGATCATCACCTTCAGGATTACAGATAACTGCTAAACCTTCGATAAGACCTTTCGATTCAATTTTATTATTGTTTTTCTCAACTATTTTTTTCATTATATTAGTGACCATGTGTTCCTCAGCGATTCCTATTTCTCCACTATACCACATTTTTCCAGTTTCATTCATTATGCCTGTAATCGATTCAACGTAAAATCTCTGTAAACCCAACAGTTCTATAAGTTCTTCACTTTTCTTAAAGGACATTTCTTCATCCCCTGTCAGCAAACATCTGGCTAGTACACTTTCCAAATCTTTCTGTTTTTTGATAACAGCATCATCCAACTTTGTTTGATTCTTTACAAAGAATTTTTTAATCGAACCAGTATGATAATTCTTTGGAACATCATCAATCGTTAATTTTTCTAACGATCCTAGATACTCCAGAACTTTCTGTTTCGAGGTTTTTTTCTCACTATCCCACTGGCTCTCTACCAGATATGCGTATTTCTTTCCTTTTATTTTTTTGGTTCTTATGTATGCCATTATATCACTCCCCTTCTGTTTAGTTCATCGACTAATATTTGTGAAGAGATAACTGTAGTTGGGACTCCAATACCAGGATGGTTGTACTGCCCCGTATAGTATAGATTCTTGACTTTTCCACTTATGTGTTTAGGTCTGAAAATCGCACTTTGCCGCAAAGTATGAGCGATTCCTAACCCCGTCCCTTTGTAAGCATTATATCTTTGTTTAAAGTCCCGGTGAGTAAATAGTGACTTAACAACAATATTGTTTCGAATTTCCTCTCCTGTAAATTTCTCAAATTTGTCTACTATTTTCTCAAAGTATTTCTCCCTGATTTCATCCGAGTCTTCAAGATTAGATGCAACTGGTACGAGAAAGAACAGATTTTCCATTCCTTCTGGGGCCACAGAAGAATCTATTTTTGAAGGACAACAAACATAGAAATTTGGCTCATCAGGCCATTCGGGTGTTTTGAAAACCTGATCAAAATGACTGTTCCAGTCAGTTTCTAGAAAGTAATTATGATGAGTCAGCCCTTCAATTCTTTTGTTAACTCCAACGTAGGCCAAATGCATAGATATTGCCATTGTCCTTTTGCCCCAATAATTCTCGTTGTAGGTTTGAAATTTCTCATCAAGTAATACAGTTTCACCATGGTGATAATCTGAATTGTTTATTACAATGTCTGCTAGATATTGTCCTTTTTTGGTAATGACATGTTTTGCCACTTTATTTTCGACGTTAATTTTTGTCACAGGCTCATCAAATTTGAATTCAACACCGTTTTCAAGAGCAATTTTGTATATATTCTTGGCGAGCCCATTCAACCCACCCTCAGGATAGAAGACACCATGATGATGATCTAGATAGGACATCATGCAGTACATTGCAGGAACATTCCTGGGGTCTCCACCAAGAAACACAGTCACCCATTCC